>NZ_AICU01000058.1:0-20107 GCF_000257865.1 Streptococcus mitis SK575
TTTTGATTTTCATTGAGTATAAATCCTAATTTTTTCTCACTGTTTTAATCCCTCTATTTATGGTAAAATAAGACTATTAAGTTTAAAGAGGATTCCCTATGAAATTACAAAAACCAAAAGGAACGCAGGATATTTTACCTGCTGAATCTGCCAAATGGCAGTACGTTGAGGGCTTTGCCCGTGAGATTTTCAAGCGCTACAACTATGCAGAAGTGCGTACGCCTATTTTTGAGCATTACGAGGTCATCAGTCGCTCTGTCGGAGATACGACCGATATCGTAACCAAGGAAATGTACGATTTCTATGACAAGGGTGACCGTCATATTACCCTCCGTCCAGAAGGAACAGCGCCAGTTGTCCGTTCCTATGTGGAAAATAAACTCTTCGCACCAGAAGTGCAAAAGCCAAGTAAGTTCTACTACATGGGCCCTATGTTCCGTTATGAGCGTCCACAGGCAGGTCGTTTGCGCCAATTCCACCAGATTGGTGTTGAGTGTTTTGGCTCTAGCAATCCAGCTACCGATGTGGAAACCATCGCGATGGCAGCCCATTTCTTGAAAGAAATCGGTATCCAAGGTGTCAAATTACATCTTAATACTCTTGGGAATCCTGAGAGTCGTGCAGCCTACCGTCAAGCCTTGATCGACTATTTGACACCGCTCAAGGAGACCTTGTCGAAGGATAGCCAACGTCGTTTGGAGGAAAATCCTCTCCGTGTCTTGGACTCTAAGGAAAAAGAAGACAAGGTGGCAGTAGAGAATGCACCTTCTATCTTGGACTTTCTTGATGAAGAAAGCCAAGCTCATTTTGATGCTGTGCGTCAGATGTTGGAAAATCTTGGAGTAGACTATATCATCGATACCAATATGGTGCGTGGTCTGGACTACTACAACCACACCATTTTCGAGTTTATCACTGAGATCGAGGGCAATGACTTGACCGTCTGTGCAGGTGGTCGCTACGATGGCTTGGTTGCCTACTTTGGTGGTCCTGAAACTGCTGGATTTGGTTTTGGGCTTGGTGTAGAGCGCCTGCTTCTCATCCTTGAAAAGCAAGGTGTGGCTCTCCCTATCGAAAACGCCCTGGATGTTTATATCGCAGTCTTGGGAGAAGGGGCAAATGTCAAGGCCTTGGAGTTGGTACAGGCTCTTCGCCAGCAAGGTTTCAAAGCAGAGCGTGATTACCTCAACCGTAAACTCAAAGCTCAGTTCAAGTCAGCCGATGTCTTTGCGGCTAAGACCCTCATCACCCTAGGAGAGAGCGAAGTCGAAAGCGGACAAGTAACGGTCAAGAACAATCAAACCCGAGAAGAAGTGCAAGTGTCACTTGATGCAATCAGCAAAAATTTCTCAGAAATCTTTGAAAAACTAGGATTTTAATGATAGATAAACTGGTCAGAGAACTACTCTGACCTTTTTCTTTTGCAAAATGACAAGAATCATAAACTTTTTGACAAATATGCTTGTCAAAAAGAAAAAGATGTGTTACAATATAAGCAAGTTAAGAAATAAAGAATTAGGAGGGAGCCACATGTGGGTATGGATTTTTTTACCTTTTCTCGTCTTGATTTATAGTAGTCAATCTAAAAAAATCAAGCGGTTAGAGAAGAGGTTAAAGGTAATCGAAAGAAAAGAGAAAGGAAATATAGATATGTCAAGATTATTGCAAGAAATGATTGGAAAGAAACCAACAATCATTGGAGAACTATTTGGAACAAATTTTTGGGAAGTTGTGGATGTTGATGAGGAATGGGTCAAGCTACGATATGTAGACAAAACGGGAAAAGAAAAAATCAAGTTGCAACGTATTGAGGATATCCAAACAGTTGAATTTGACGGAGAGTAGGTGTGTAATATGCAACTAAAAAATCGTCTAAAAGAGCTTCGAGCTCGCGATGGCCTCAATCAAACCGAACTAGCCAAGCTAGCAGAGGTTTCCAGACAGACCATTAGCCTATTAGAACGGGACGAATACACCCCGTCCGTTGTGATTGCCTTGAAAATATCTCAAATTTTCAACGAAACAGTCGAATCGGTATTTCGCTTGGAGGAGGACGAGTGATGAACATGTATAAAGTGGTTTATTATATGAGTGTTCTTGCCCTTATTGTGAATGCCTTTGCTATGATTGGAACATTACTGGGGTGGTTCTATTTTGTTGAAAGTAAGTATTTGTTTTGGATTAACTTAGTCCTCTTGTCCATTTTCAATTGGTTAAAGAAAAAGGAGAAAAATGATGAACAAGTATAAAGTGATCTATTATGTAGTTGCCATAGCTCTATTAGTCAGCCTGTGTCTACTAATTGGAACAAATCTAGGATGGTTTGATCTCTATTACAGCGACCAATTTATTTGGGCCTACTTTGCTCTTATCCCAGTCGTTGACTGGATTGAAAAGAAAGCAAACAATTTAGCAAGTGAATAAGGAGAATGAATATGAAAAAGAAAAATAAACGTGGATTGTTGTTATTTTTAATGTCTGTTGTCTTGGGAGGTTTCTTGGGCATGTTTGTAGGGATGTTTAAGGCTGTTGCCGAATCCCACGGAATTATGTTAGATGTAAAAATCTTGATACCCTGGATATCAGCTATTTGTTTAGTGTTAGGTTTCATTAGCATTCTTTTGACGTTCAATTTCTTAAAGAAAAGCAGAAAATTTCACTCCTTGTATCAAGAGGAAATGGATGATGATCTGAATGAAAGCTATTATGTGCAAATGTATCGAAATCTCGAGTTTGGAACCATTGCTTTTAATATTGCAAGTGTAGCGATTTTATTGGCTCTTTTCATCTCAGGTAGTGAAGCGGTTGTACTAAATGGAAGCCATATAACCTTATCTCTTTCTTTTTTGGCATTAGTGCTGATTTTCAGTGTTCAAAAATATCTTTTCAAGACGATTTCGATTGTTCGTCAGTTTGATTTGGCATTTTTCTCTATTCCAAAGGATATGTTAGATTATGTCAATTCTTACGATGAAGGAGAACGACAAGCTAATTTGGAACAGAGTTTTCGGATTTTATTTCAATTAAACCAATATGTTTTACCAGGTTTGTATATTTTGATTGATATCGTTTCTGTATTTACGGGAGAAATTCAGTTATTAGGTCTTTTAGCTGTAGCTGTAGTCCATATTTATATCAATATAATGTTTATACCTATGGTAAAACGCTATTTCAAATAAAGGAGTTTCTATGATTCGTGTTGAAAATGTAAGCAAAAGTTTTGGGAGCAAAAAAGCTCTTCATCAGATTTCTTTTGAGATTAAGGAAGGTGAAATCTTTGGTTTTCTTGGCCCTTCTGGCTCAGGTAAAACAACCATGATCAACGTCTTGACGGGTCAGTTGGCTGCAGATCAAGGTAAGACAATTTTGTTAGGCAAGAATTCTCAAGATTTAACCTCAAATGATTTAGAACAAATCGGTATAGTTAGTGATGGCAGTGGTTTTTATGAAAAGATGAGTCTTTACAAAAATCTTCTCATCTATGCTAAGTTATATGGCCTCAAAGCAGAAAGAGTAAATCAGGTGCTCCAACAGGTTGGCTTGGCAGATGCTAAAGATATTATCGCAGAAAAACTATCTACTGGAATGAAACAACGAATGTTCTTGGCTCGTGCCCTTCTGAATGCTCCTAAGATTCTCTTTTTAGATGAGCCAACCAGTGGCTTAGACCCTACAACATCTAAGATGATTCATACCCTACTTCAAGAATTAAAGCAGGCGGGGACAACTATCTTTCTGACCACGCATGATATGAATGAAGCAACTCTGCTTTGTGATCGCTTATCTCTTTTAAATAAGGGGAACTTAATAGAGTATGGAAGTCCACAAGATATTATCCAGAAGTACCATGTGGATAAGAAAGTACGTGTGGTTTATAACGATGGACGAGAACAGATAGTTCCATTTGAAGAATTGCCACATTTAGACACGACAGATTTGATGGTGGTTCACTCTTGTGAGCCAACTCTAGAAGAAATCTTTATCAGATTGACAGGAGAAAAGTTAGATGTTTAGAAAATTAAATGCCCTACTATGGTTAAGAGTGCAAGTTCTTATTAGCAATTCAACTTTGTTAGCGACTTTATTGATGCCTTTTGGTACTGCTGTTCTATATAATGCATTCATGAATAAGAATGGAGAATTGGGTGCGTTTCTCCTTTCTATGAGTTTGACCATGGTCTTGAGCATGGGAAGTGGTTATATGGTATCGATTATGATGGCAGAAGATAAGGAAAAGCGCAATCTTAAATCACTCATCCTAAGTGGTGTGACAGCAACAGAATATACTCTTAGTATGCTCGTCCTCCCTTTGTTGATTATGTTGCTTGGAATGATTTTACTACCAGTCTATCTTAAAGTAGATGTATCGGGTTATTTAGTTGCCTATGTTATCTATTTGATTCTAGCAACTATTAGTGTTATTTTTCTCAACCTTCTAATCGGTGCGGTGTCAGATACTCAGTCTAAAGCGCAAGTTTATAGTATCTTCCCTATGTTAATCGTCTCTGTTTTACCTATGATTGCTCTTCAAAATGATACGGTTCAGAAAGTGTTAGATTACTCGTTCGTCGGTCCTATTGTAAATCTTTTAAATAAAAAAGGTGGAGAAATATCCTTTTCTAATATCGGCATGTTACTTGCATGGGTACTTGTGTTAGGAATAGCGAACCTCTTTGTATTGAAAAACAGCTATAAAGTAAGATAGGAGCCTTTTATGAAATTACTTAAAAACCTTGGCTGGTTTTTTCTAGCCCTTCTATCCTTTTTATTCATCTATGGCTTCATTCAGGGGCTCGCGACTACTTCGCTTGCCTTAGGCGCTTCACCCTATGCTGTTACCCTACTCTATGTGGCCTTGGCTGGAGTTTATGTGTACGGTATTTACAAATGGTATCAGAAAGGTCCTGTTCGTATTGAGAAGAGTGGCTTCAACCGATTTATTTGGCTTCCTGCCTTGGTTTGGTTCTTATCTCTGGTTGTCCAGTTTTTCTTGCCAAATGATCCTTCAGTAAATCAGCAAATAGCGATAGACTTGACCTTGTCTCAACCACTTTTCTCATTCTTTGCGGTCGTTATTTTTGCTCCTTTGACGGAAGAACTTATCTTTAGAGGGATGTTAGCGCGCTATCTCTTTCCTAAGCAGGACAATAGTAAACAAACTCTGCTTTTCCTTCTGGTATCTAGTGTTTTGTTTGCCTTAGGTCATTTCCCAGGTGATGTGCAACAATTTTTTGTCTATTTTAGCCTTGGTTTTAGTTTGGGTTTGGCTTACATTAGCAGAAAAGGTCTAGTCTACAGTATTTCTCTTCACGCTTTGAATAATTTAGTCGGCTTTTTGATGATTCTCATGCTATAATAGAGTCAGGAGGTCACATGAAACGAGTAATTTTATTAGCAGTGATTCAAGCAGTTGTTCTATTTTTCATCATTGGGGGATTAGCTTATGCCTTCAAAGGTGATTTCTTCTATAGCCATCTCGCAGTGGTCTTTGCCCCTATTGCCGGTATCTGGCGTTTTGGGACAGCTTACACAACGGAAATTGTCTTGCCTCGAAAGGCAGCTGAAATTGCTGAAAAGCGTAAAACAGGCAACAATTCAAAATAAAAGAGTCCGGTGAAATTTTCATCGGATTTTTGTATGGACGCTAATTTTTAGGGACTTTACCTGATTTTTAAAGACTGGCAAACTTTTCTGATGATTTTCATGAAGAGCCTGCGCTTTTATGGTAAAATAGTAACAGAATAAAAGAGGAGAGAAACAATGAAACGTAGTATGTATGTTGGTCGTGTTCGTGAGGAACACATCGGACAAGAAATGACCTTGAAAGGATGGGTTGGTCGTCGTCGTGACCTTGGTGGTTTGATTTTTATCGACCTTCGTGACCGTGAAGGAATCATGCAGTTGGTTATCAACCCTGAAAAAGTCTCTGCAGAGGTTATGGCAACAGCTGAAAGCCTTCGTAGCGAATTTGTTATCGAGGTGACTGGACAGGTCGCTGCGCGTGAGCAAGCCAATGATAAGTTGCCAACTGGTGCAGTTGAGTTAAACGTGACAGCTCTGACAGTGCTGAATACAGCTAAAACAACACCATTTGAGATTAAGGATGGCATTGAGGCCAATGACGATACGCGTTTGCGTTACCGTTACCTTGACCTGCGTCGTCCAGAAATGTTGGAAAATCTCAAACTTCGTGCTAAGGTAACCCACTCTATCCGAAATTACTTGGATGAGTTGGAATTTATCGACGTGGAGACACCATTCCTTTCTAAGTCAACTCCTGAAGGGGCGCGTGACTATTTGGTTCCGTCTCGTGTTAATAAAGGGCATTTTTACGCTCTTCCTCAAAGTCCACAAATCACGAAACAGCTCTTGATGAATGCTGGTTTTGACCGTTACTACCAAATCGTTAAATGTTTCCGTGACGAGGACTTGCGTGGTGACCGCCAGCCTGAGTTTACCCAGGTCGACTTGGAAACATCTTTCCTTACTGAGCAAGAAATCCAAGATATCACAGAAGGCTTGATTGCCCGTGTGATGAAGGAAACAAAAGGTATCGAAGTGACGCTTCCATTCCCTCGTATGAAATATGATGACGCTATGGCTCTTTATGGTTCTGATAAGCCTGACACGCGTTTTGACATGTTGCTTCAGGACTTGACAGAAGTGGTCAAAGGTGTTGACTTTAAAGTCTTTTCAGAAGCACCTGCTGTAAAAGCAATTGTAGTCAAAGGAGCTGCGGACAACTACTCACGTAAAGACATTGACAAGATGACGGAAGTAGCCAAACAGTACGGTGCCAAAGGTCTTGCTTGGGTTAAGGTTGTTGATGGAGAATTGAATGGACCTGTTGCTAAATTCTTGACAGCTATTCAAGGAGATTTGACAGCAGCTCTTGGTCTTGAAGATAAAGACTTGGTTCTCTTTGTGGCGGATACGCTTGAAGTGGCCAATGCAACTCTTGGTGCCCTTC
Source organism: Streptococcus mitis SK575 (assembly GCF_000257865.1). Lineage (GTDB taxonomy): Bacteria > Bacillota > Bacilli > Lactobacillales > Streptococcaceae > Streptococcus > Streptococcus mitis_CQ. The sequence goes on from NZ_AICU01000058.1 coordinate 6,971, forward strand.
GTGGACGTATTGCCAAAGAGCTTGGTTTGATTGACAATGATAAATTCAACTTCCTTTGGGTGGTTGATTGGCCAATGTTTGAATGGTCTGAAGAAGAAGGTCGCTACATGAGCGCCCACCATCCGTTCACCCTTCCACAGGAAGAAACAGCTCACGAATTAGAAGGTGATTTGGCTAAGGTTCGTGCCATTGCTTACGATATTGTCTTGAACGGTTATGAGCTTGGTGGTGGTAGCCTTCGTATCAACCAAAAAGACCTTCAAGAACGTATGTTTAAGGCTCTTGGTTTCTCAGCTGAAGAAGCAAATGACCAGTTTGGCTTCCTTCTTGAAGCCATGGACTATGGTTTCCCACCACACGGTGGCTTGGCTATCGGGCTTGACCGATTTGTCATGCTCTTAGCAGGAGAAGAAAATATCCGTGAAGTCATTGCCTTTCCTAAGAACAACAAGGCAAGTGACCCAATGACACAAGCTCCTTCAACAGTAGCTCTCAAACAACTAGAGGAACTCAGCTTACAAGTAGAAGAAGATGAAACAAGCAAAACGAATTAAGCGGTGGCGCTATTATCTGCGCCGCTTTGCTCATCAGATAAAAATTTTACGTGTCTTACAAAGCATCTCTCGTGAAAAATACGATGAGAAGATTTCGGCTTCTCTGGTCTATGGTTTTTTATCAGCAGTAGCGGTCAATTTCTTTTTCCAACCAGGTCATGTATATTCGAGTGGTGCGACAGGTCTGGCACAGATTATCTCTGCCTTGAGTAATCACTGGTTTAGTTTTCACATTCCGATTTCGCTAACCTTCTACGCTATTAATTTTCCTTTGATGGTCTTAGCTTGGTATCAGATTGGCCATAAGTTCACCGTCTTTACCTTTATCACGGTATCTATGAGTTCCTTCTTTATCCAGTTTGTCCCTGTGGCGACCTTAACGGAGGATCCCATTATCAATGCCCTTTTTGGGGGTGTTGTCATGGGCTTGGGTATTGGTTTCGCTCTTCGAAACAATATCTCAAGTGGTGGGACGGATATCGTTAGCCTGACTATTCGCAAGAAAACAGGTAAGAATGTCGGTAGTATTTCTTTCTTGGTAAATGGGACCATCATGCTGATAGCAGGTTTGACCTTTGGTTGGAAATACGCTCTCTACTCTATGATTACCATCTTTGTCTCTAGCCGTGTGACAGACGCTGTCTTTACCAAGCAAAAACGCATGCAGGCTATGATTGTGACCAATCATCCAGATAAAGTAATTGAGAAAATCCATAAAAAATTGCACCGCGGAGCAACCATGATCCACGATGCAGAAGGAACCTATAATCACGAGAGAAAGGCAGTTTTAATCACTGTCATTACACGTGCAGAGTTTAATGAATTTAAACAGATTATGAAACAGGTGGATCCAGGCGCCTTTGTCTCTGTATCTGAGAATGTTCATATTCTGGGACGGTTCGTTGAAACAGAAAATTAGTGACTAAAAAAACCAGCGCGAGCTGGTTTTTATTTTTCGATAATTTTGTGGGCGATTAACTGACGGTAACAAATTTGCTTATTGCTCTTAGCATCGTTGATAATCTGAAGAATCGTTTCAAATGATGTTTGACCAAGTTCTAGGCTATTGATGTCGACATAGGCTGCCAAGTTGAGCTTGGGATTGACTGAGTCGAAGCTGAGAACAGGGACATCCAGTTGGTGCTTAGCGATGTAGTCACAGACCCCTTCAGCTAGGAGGCTATCAGTTGTGATGATAGCATCAATCATAGGATCGTGTTTAAATAAACGCTTACTAAATTGATAACCTTTTTCTTCTAGGAATTCGTTCGCAAAATAGGTCAAATTTCCATCAATAGGCAGTTGGTACTGTTTGAGTGCGGACTCATAGCCTGTTAAACGGTCTTGTGTTACGAAGAGTCTCTTAGTCCCTCCAATAAAGGCAATTCGTTTGCAGCCTTTTTTGATGAAATATTCAGTCGCATCAAAGCCAGCTTGAACGTTGTCATTATCGACAAGTGGAATGAAGGGGGACAGAGATTTTCCGAGGATGAGGAAGGGGAACTGCTCATCAGCCACCAGTTTGACTAAAGGATCTTCCTCTTCGGCATAAAGGAAAATTAAACCGTCTACACGTTTACCATAGACCATTTGTGAGATGGCAGTAAGACGCTCCTTCTCATCTTTCCCTGTTGCTATCTGAATGGCATAGTGGTTTTCAGAGGCGACTTGAGAGATGCCGCGTAGGACTGATGGAAAGAAAGGATTCTGGTAGAAGGCATCTGAGTCGTCAGGAAGAACCAATCCGATAACTTGCGTATAACTGCTTACCAAGCTACGAGCATTGAGGTTGGGATGGTAATTGAGCTCCTTCATCGCCTTGCGAACACGTTTTTTTGTTTCGTCGCTAATGGTTGATTTGTTTTGAATAACACGGGTTACGGTTGAAGGCGAAACACCAGCAGCCTTGGCCACGTCTTTAATCGTAACGGGCATAAAAATCTCCTATTTATGGTAATCTGGATCACGGAAATGCGTTTTATAAAAGATAGTGACCAGATACAGAACAAAAAGAATGTTCTGTACAGTGATGAGGTTTGACATATTTTGGCCAAAGAGTCCCAAAATAAGCGTAATCAGAGTCGGCAATCCTAAACAGTTCAAGGTAAAATGGTAGCACTCTTTAAAGGTTTTAAATGAAAAGAGGCGTGATTTCTTAGTGATGTAAAGGAGAAGACTAGCTCCTAGAGAGACGATAAAGAAATTCAAACCAAAGAGGAAGCTTGCACCGAGAACTAGGAAGAGACTGATATAGACACGATTTTGTTGGTACCAGTCTTTAGAAATCGCTTGGGTCAAGCTGTCTTTGCTTTTGAAACCCTCAGTCTGAATCGCCCGGTAAGAGATGCGGGTCAGTTCCTTACTTTCCTTGCTGATGACTAGCTCATTCGTATCGAAATGCAGTTGCAAGTCCTTAGGTAACTCCTTACTTTGACTTGGACCGATTAAAAGAGAAGGGGCTTGACTAGCTGTTCCTGTATAAGTTAATTTACCATCAACAATTGCAGCATGCTCAGAGAGGTCCTGGACAACCTCATCTGTCAATGGTTCATAGACATTATCGATAAAGGTTTCTAGCGGATAAGTCTCCTGCGAGCTGTTTTGGATGGCAATAGGTACCATAGATAAGCTAATAAGGAAGATACTGGTAAAGAGCAGTTGAAACCAGTTGAGTCCGAAACGTTTGGACAGGGGCTTACGAAATCCCCAAATACTTGAAAAATAAGAAAATGGATATGGAAGCATAGGTATCTTTCTAAAAGGTGTTTTCTATATGAGTATTATTATATAGAGAAATGCGCTTTATTTCAAGTCTAGGAGAAAAATTGCTTGTTGCAAGAATATTATTTACAGTAGCAATCGCTAATACTCAATGAAAATCAAAGAGCAAACTAGGAAGCTAGCCGCAGGTTGTTCAAAACACTGTTTTGAGGTTGTGGATAGAACTGACGAAGTCAGTAACCGTACTACGGCAAGGTGAAGCTGACGTGGTTTGAAGAGGTTTTCGAAGAGTATAAAATGAAAAAGGGTGGCGGGGATATATTATCCCTTGTCGCCACCACTTGTAAGTCCTGAAACAAAGTTCTTTTGTAGGAAGAAGAAGAGAATACAGATTGGAAGGGCAATGAGGATAGCACCTGCTGAGAAGTAGGCAATCTTCAAGTTTTTCACATTGCTAACGAAGGTTTGGAGACCTACGGCAACAGTAAAGTATTCTTTCTCACGAAGCAAGAAACTAGAGAGGATATAGTCTCCAAAAGGTCCCATGAAGGCCCAGAGAGCTTGTACGGCAACCATTGGGCGAACAAGTGGAAGAACAATTTGCCAGAAGCGGCGGAAGTGTCCTGCACCGTCTAGTTTTGCAGATTCGTCTAGAGACATTGGCACTGTATCGAAGTAGCCCTTCATGAGCCAAGCATTCATCGGGATACCACCACCAACGTAGAGGAAGATGAGGAACCAGCTGTGGTTAAGGGCGTTCAACATAAGTGCCATAACGAAGAAGGCTGTCAAAGCGGCCATGGTTGGCACCATTTGGATAATCAAGAAGAAGACCAAACTTTGTTTACGAGCCAAGAAGTTGTAACGGCTGTAAGCATAACCAGCAAGTACGATAATACTTGTTTGAACAGCCATAGTAATTAAGGCGATAATCAAAGTGTTGAGGTACCAAGTACCGTACAAGGTTTCAGTGAAGAGGCCTTTAAAGTTATCAAAATTGAGGTCGATATTAGTATCTAGTTTAAAGGCTGAGACGTTACCTGCTTTAAAGGCTGACATGATGGTAATCAAAAGTGGATAGATAATCACGATTGATAGGCCAATTAAGTAGAGGTAAGTAAGGGTTTGAGTCAGTCTACGTTTGAGTTTAATTGAGTTATTCATCTTAGACGTCCTCCATATCAAATGCGTGTAGTTTCTTGAATGCGATCATAGAGATTGAGATGACAATGATAGAGATAATCAAGGTAACAGCTGCCGCCATTGAGTATTGAGGAGATGTACCTGTTGTCAAACGGTAGATCCATGAGATCAAGATATCGGTTGAACCAGCTCCACCTCCGACACTACCAGGTCCTCCACCATTGAAGAGGTACATGATAGAGAAGTTGTTAAAGTTGAAGGTGTATTGGCTGATCAAAGTAGGTGCCGCAACGGCCAAGATCATTGGGAAAGTGATGTTGCGGAATTTTTGCCAAGCATTGGCACCGTCAATATAAGCTGCTTCGTAAAGGTCGTTAGGGATAGATTGTAAGATACCTAAAGTCAAAACGTAGATGTATGGGAATCCAAGCCAACCTTGCATCATAATCAAGGCAATTTTTGTCCAAGTTGGATCTGTTTTCCAAGGAATAAGAGCACCATCAAGGAAAGGAAGGAATTTAGCAAAGATTGGCAAGACTTGAGTGTTGATAGCACCGACACTATCATTAAACATATTTGAGAATGTCAAGATAGTGATGAAGGCTGGGACAGCCCAAGGAAGAAGGAAAATAACACCAAAGATACGTTTTCCTTTGATAAATGGTTGGTTAGCAATGATAGCTGTGAAGATACCGATTACGATTTGTAAAGTTGAGGCAGCCAAAGCCCAGATGATAGTCCAAGAAAGAACGGAACCGAAGGCAGAACGGAAGGTACTCAAACTCCAGATGTTCGTAAAGTTCGTCAAACCAACCCAGTCCAACAATTTGTTTGGTGGCAAGTGTTGGAAGTCGTAGTTGGTAAAGGCGATCATCAAGGTTACGATAACTGGGAAGATAATCGCAAAAGTCATGGCAACATAAGATGGAATGATCAAGAGGTAAGGGAAGCCATTTTCATAGATTCCTTTGACCATTTCTTTAAAGGTAAGTGCTACTGGTATGCCATTGTTAATGTGTTTGGCAGTTGTATATGCATCTTTGATATTTGCGAAATAAAAGAGTACATAAACAACTACAAAGATTAAATGGAAGGCACCGCGAATCAACATAAAGAGGGAATTGTCACGACCTGGTTTGTCACCAAGAGTGATGAGATTGCTCAATTCAGGGGCTGCAAGTGCTAGGAAGTAGAGGACAAATACAAAGGTTACACCAAGGAAGATAAAACCTTTGGCTTTTTGTTTATTGTAAATCTGTCCTAACCCAGGAATGATAGACAGCAGGGCTGCTTTACTAGGTTGTTGCTTTTCCATAATAACTCCTTTCATAGGATACTGGTTTCTAGATAAAACCTAAACTATTTGTGTTTTTGTTGATAAATTCAAAGGGGGATTTGATTTCCACCCCCCTTGAACAAATTTCTTATTCACCAAATTTTTGTTTGATTGTTTCTTTGATCAATGTTACAGCATCGTTAGCTGCTGTTTTAGCATCTTTCTTGCCACTTACAGCATCAAAGAGCATATTTTTCGCTGGATCCCAAACTGCAGACATTTGAGAGATGTTTGGCATTGGTTGAGCGTTCTTGAACTGTTTGATAACAGCAGTTGTCAACTCATCGTTTTTACCTTCAGCGTATGAACGAGCCTCAGTGTTAGCTGGGATTTCGTTAGTCTTATCGTATAATACTTTTTGTTGTTCAGTTGAAACAAGGAAGTCTACAAATTTTTGAGAAGCTTCAAGGTTCTTAGTGGCTTGAGGGATGACCCAAGCTTTACCACCACCAAATGCAGCATATTCTTTTCCGTTTGGAAGAGTTGGGATAGTCGCAACACCGTAGTTTACTTTAGCATCTTTGAAGGCTTGAGCTTTCCAAGGTCCGTCGATGATAGCAGCTGTTTTACCTTCTTGGAATTGAGTTTGGATTAAGTTACCAGCACCTTCAGTATCTTGCATACCTTTAGGCCATTTTTCATACCAAGATTTAGCGTACTCTATACCTTTGATAGCGCCGTCGTTGGCAAGACCGATATCTTTAGCGTCTTTACCGTTTTGTCCGAATACGTAAGCGCCGTTACCAGCAAGAAGTCCGTATGCATAGTAGAAGTTTGTCCAGTCAGCTAGGAAAGCAGAAGTTTTTCCATCTTCTCCAGCGAAGGCATATTTGCTATCTTTAGCAAGGTTTTCTAAGTCAGCAAAAGTTTTTGGAGCTTCTTTTATCAAGTCTTTGTTGTAGTACATAACAAGTGACTCGATAACGGCAGGAGCACCGTAAACTTTACCATTAGCAGCTGTTACAAGAGATTTAGTTGTGTCGTCTGTTTTAGCACCATCGCTCAATTTCACTTCTGAAAGTTGTCCGTCAGAACCAAGGCTACCTACACGGTCGTATGGAGCCATCATAATATCAGGGACATTACCAGATTGGTTGTCAAGAGAAAGTTTATCAAGACCTCCTAGAGCATCACCAGTTTTAAGAGTGATTTTTACCCCAGCTTCTTTTTCATAAGCTTTAGCAACCTCTTCAATATAGCTCTTATATCCCTCGTCTACATATACAGTGAGTTCTTTCGCTTCAGATGAACCAGAATCAGCAGGCTTATCAGCAGTTTTGCTTCCGCAAGCTACCAAAAGCAAGCTAGCAAGTGTAACAGTTCCAAGCACAGCAGTGCTCTTCATGAATTTAGATGACATAGTGTATTCCTCCTAAAGAATAACAAATTTTATAATGAGGAAACGCAAACGTTTTCCTTTATGGGACTAGTATAGCACAAATAGAAAACGGTTGCAAGTGTTTTTTGTAAAAATTTTAAAAAAATTTCACGGGAATGGTAAGCGTTTTATTTGTTTATAATAGAAGAAAAGTCGGAAAATATATTTTCATGATTTTACTGAAATTATTTAGGGAAACGATTGCCTAAATTTTGAACAAAAAATAAATTGCTCTAGACCAAAAGTAGGCTAAGTTGAGCCTTCTATTTGTAGTTGAAGAAGATTTTGTAAATAGAAAAGAAAAATGTATATGTATACATAAAGAAGGACAAGTTTTTTTAAAAAAAATAATCAAAAAGTTTTTTAAAAACGCTTGCAATTATTCCAAAAATAAAGTATACTTATCTTAACGCAAACGTTTGCGCCCAAAAATGAAAATTTAAACTACAAATACACGAGGTGTTGTTTATGAAAAAACGTCAAAGTGGTGTGTTGATGCACATCTCTTCTCTACCAGGAGCCTACGGAATCGGATCGTTTGGTCAAAGTGCTTACGACTTCGTTGATTTCTTGGTCCGTACAAAACAACGTTACTGGCAAATCCTTCCATTAGGAACAACTAGTTACGGAGATTCTCCTTACCAGTCTTTCTCAGCCTTCGCAGGAAACACTCATTTTATCGATTTGGATATCTTGGTGGAGCAAGGTTTGTTGGAAGCAAGTGACCTTGAAGGAGTTGACTTTGGTAGCGATGCGTCTGAAGTTGACTATGCTAAGATTTACTATGCACGTCGTCCTCTTTTAGAAAAAGCGGTGAAACGTTTCTTTGAAGTCGGAGATGTTAAAGATTTTGAGAAATTTGCTCAAGACAACCAATCATGGCTTGAGCTCTTTGCTGAGTATATGGCTATCAAAGAGCATTTTGACAATCTTGCTTGGACTGAATGGCCAGATGCTGATGCTCGTGTTCGTAAAGCTTCAGCACTTGAAAGCTACCGTGAGCAATTGGCAGACAAGTTGGTTTACCACCGTGTGACTCAATACTTCTTCTTCCAACAATGGTTGAAATTGAAAGCTTACGCTAACGACAACCACATCGAAATCGTTGGGGACATGCCAATCTACGTAGCGGAAGATTCAAGCGATATGTGGGCAAATCCACATCTCTTCAAGACAGATGTCAACGGTAAGGCGACTTGCATAGCAGGATGCCCACCAGATGAGTTTTCTGCAACTGGTCAGCTTTGGGGTAACCCAATCTATGATTGGGAAGCAATGGACAAAGACGGCTACAAATGGTGGATTGAACGCTTGCGTGAAAGCTTCAAAATCTACGATATCGTTCGTATCGACCACTTCCGTGGTTTCGAGTCTTACTGGGAAATCCCTGCTGGTTCCGATACAGCAGCACCTGGTGAGTGGGTGAAAGGTCCGGGCTACAAGCTCTTTGCAGCTGTTAAGGAAGAACTTGGTGAGTTAAACATCATCGCAGAAGACCTTGGCTTCATGACAGATGAAGTTATTGAGTTGCGTGAACGTACTGGCTTCCCAGGAATGAAGATTCTTCAATTTGCCTTCAACCCAGAAGACGAAAGCATCGATAGCCCACATTTGGCACCTGCTAACTCAGTTATGTACACAGGAACTCACGATAACAACACGGTCCTTGGTTGGTACCGTAACGAGATTGATGATGCGACTCGTGAGTACATGGCTCGCTACACTAACCGTAAAGAATACGAAACAGTTCCACACGCTATGCTTCGTACAGTCTTTTCATCAGTTAGCTTCATGGCAATTGCAACTATGCAAGATTTGCTAGAATTGGATGAGACAGCTCGTATGAACTTCCCATCTACCCTTGGTGGAAACTGGTCTTGGCGTATGACTGAAGAGCAATTGACACCAGCTGTCGAGGAAGGTTTGCTTGACTTGACAACAATCTATCGACGAATTAATGAAAATTTGGTAGAATTAAAGAAATAATACAATATCAGGAGACACCTTAAACATGTTATCACTACAAGAATTTGTACAAAATCGTTACAATAAAACCATTGCAGAATGTAGCAATGAAGAGCTTTACCTTGCTCTTCTTAACTACAGCAAACTTGCAAGCAGCCAAAAACCAGTCAACACTGGTAAAAAGAAAGTTTACTATATCTCAGCTGAGTTCTTGATTGGTAAACTCTTGTCAAACAACTTGATCAACCTTGGTCTTTACGACGATGTCAAAAAAGAACTTGCTGCTGCAGGTAAAGACTTGATCGAAGTTGAAGAAGTTGAATTGGAACCATCTCTTGGTAATGGTGGTTTGGGACGTTTGGCTGCCTGCTTTATCGACTCAATTGCGACTCTTGGTTTGAATGGTGACGGTGTTGGTCTTAATTACCACTTTGGTCTTTTCCAACAAGTTCTTAAAAACAACCAACAAGAAACAATTCCAAATGCATGGTTGACAGAGCAAAACTGGTTGGTTCGCTCAAGCCGTAGCTACCAAGTACCATTTGCAGACTTTACTTTGACATCAACTCTTTACGATATTGATGTTACTGGTTATGAAACAGCAACTAAAAACCGCTTGCGTTTGTTTGACTTGGATTCAGTTGATTCTTCTATTATTAAAGATGGTATCAACTTTGACAAGACAGATATCGCTCGCAACTTGACTCTCTTCCTTTACCCAGATGATAGTGACCGTCAAGGTGAATTGCTCCGTATCTTCCAACAATACTTCATGGTTTCAAACGGTGCGCAATTGATCATCGACGAAGCAATCGAAAAAGGAAGCAACTTGCATGACCTTGCTGATTACGCAGTTGTACAAATCAACGATACTCACCCATCAATGGTTATCCCTGAATTGATCCGTCTTTTGACTGCACGTGGTATCGAGCTTGACGAAGCAATCTCAATCGTTCGTAGCATGACTGCCTACACTAACCACACAATCCTTGCTGAAGCCCTTGAAAAATGGCCTCTTGAATTCTTGCAAGAAGTGGTTCCTCACTTGGTACCAATCATCGAAGAATTGGATCGTCGTGTGAAAGCAGAATACAAAGATCCAGCTGTTCAAATTATCGATGAGAGCGGACGTGTTCACATGGCTCACATGGATATCCACTACGGATACAGCGTTAACGGGGTTGCAGCACTTCACACTGAAATCTTGAAAAATTCTGAGTTGAAAGCTTTCTACGACCTTTACCCAGAAAAATTCAACAACAAAACAAACGGTATCACTTTCCGTCGTTGGCTCATGCATGCTAACCCAAGATTGTCTCACTACTTGGATGAGATTCTTGGAGAAGGTTGGCACCATGAAGCAGATGAGCTTGAAAAACTCTTGTCTTATGAAGACAAAGCAGCTGTCAAAGAAAAATTGGAAAGCATCAAGGCTCACAACAAACGTAAATTGGCTCGTCACTTGAAAGAACACCAAGGTGTAGAAATCAATCCAAACTCTATCTTTGATATCCAAATCAAACGTCTTCACGAGTACAAACGCCAACAAATGAACGCTTTGTACGTGATCCACAAATACCTTGACATCAAAGCTGGTAACATCCCTGCTCGTCCAATCACAATCTTATTTGGTGGTAAAGCAGCTCCAGCCTATACAATCGCTCAAGACATCATCCACTTGATTCTTTGCATGTCAGAAGTTATTGCTAACGATCCAGCAGTAGCTCCACACTTGCAAGTAGTTATGGTTGAAAACTACAACGTTACTGCAGCAAGCTTCCTTATCCCAGCATGTGATATCTCAGAACAAATCTCACTTGCTTCTAAAGAAGCTTCAGGTACTGGTAACATGAAATTCATGTTGAACGGAGCTTTGACTCTTGGTACTATGGACGGAGCTAACGTGGAGATCGCTGAGTTGGTTGGTGATGAAAACATCTACATCTTTGGTGAAGATTCAGAAACTGTTATCGACCTTTACGCAAAAGCAGCTTACAAATCAAGCGAATTCTACGCTCGTGAAGCTATCAAACCATTGGTTGACTTCATCGTTAGCGATGCAGTTCTTGCAGCTGGAAACAAAGAGCGCTTGGAACGTCTTTACAATGAATTGATCAACAAAGACTGGTTCATGACTCTTCTTGACTTGGAAGACTACATCAAAGTGAAAGAGCAAATGCTTGCTGACTATGAAGACCGTGACGCATGGTTGGATAAAGTTATCGTTAACATTTCTAAAGCAGGATTCTTCTCATCTGACCGTACAATCGCTCAGTATAACGAAGATATCTGGCACTTGAACTAAGATACAAATTCATACTAATACATTTTGTAAAAAAGCGAGTTTCGATTGAAATTCGCTTTTTTAATGATGTAGATTTGAGTCAATCTTGTCTTAAAAAGATAGAAATCATAGATACAGTGAAGGCTTTAAATGCTGGTTTTTACGGTATTCAGCCTTATATTTCTTCGTAGTTGATTACCTCATATTTCTTGCATCCGTTTACATCAAGTATTATAATATAATTGTAGGAAAGAAGGTGTTTTTATGTGGAAAAAATATTTTTCAAAATATAGATGGACTGATTTATTTTGGATTTTATTTATCATTTTGACCTGCCTCTATATAGGTAATCACGATTTGTTTCCTCTCAATCATCAAGAAATCTCTTTTCGTGGTAGCTTTTGGGGTCTGGTACTGGCCCTATATCACTTACTGTTTATTGATAAGTTTGTTATCTCGAATCGAAAATAAAGTTTAGGGCTATGCTTGACTGTGTACCTTTAGGATTGATTTTTGGGGGAAGATTTTGTCTCTATTATTTATTATTTTAAATTTGTTTATCTTGTACAAGATCTATTCTTTGAGACGGGAGAAATCGAAATACTTGATTTATACGGCCTATATCATATTTGGAATAAATGTAATATATGGTATTCAATGGTTATTAAGAGAATTGATTTCAAAGATTTCCGCTTAATGTGTATAGAAATTCCAGTGATTTTTGCATAACAAAACGCATAAGATTAAGGTTTTTGAGCACCTGTTCTTATGCGTTTTTGTAATATTAAAGATTTTCGGTAAGTTTTATACCTTTGGGAAGTCTAGTTTAGAATGCTTTCCCAACCAGAATCTCTGCCTCAATGGTAATCTCTGTCAAGTCGCTCCAGTCAATCTTAGTCTGGTCGATGTGAAAGAGTAGGGGCGTCATGCTGAGTAGGGCTTGGAGTTGCTCTGTTGTGATAGTCTTAGTCAGAGAGGCTGTTTGGCTAGATAGGATGGTAAAGTGTTCTTGGAAATGATTTTTGATATCTTGGTTGGAATAATCCTTGTTTGTCAGCTGGTCTTGTACCTTCTGACGAATTTCCCTGAGGTGATTTTTAGTTGGAATAACCTTTATCAAGATACCGTCTTTGGATAAAACGCGACGAAATTCTCCATAGTTGGCAGGTGAGAAGATATCAAGCAGGATATCCATGCTGGCGTCTTTTATAGGGAGACGAGCTAGGTCGCCAACGAACCAATTGACTGCCCAGTTTGGTTCACTCTTGGCAGCGATTTGGACGGAATCTTTGGAAATATCAAAGGCATAGAAGGTTTTGTCAGGATGACTTTCTTGGAGCTTGCGAGAATAGAATCCTTCACCACAACCAATATCCAAGACAGTTTTTGCGGACGGATTAGTTGCTGGTAAGTCCGAAATATCTTCTAAAATAGCCTGATAAAATCCAGCTTCTAGGATTTGTTGACGGTTTTGAAAATTTTCCTTGTCATAGTTAGCAGATTGCTTGATTTGAGGGGCTAGATTGACATAGCCGAATTTCGCCAAGTCAAAAGAATGGCGATTGTTGCATTTAAGACTGCTCTCTACCAGAGTCAGATTTTCTTGACAGATAGGGCAGGCAAAGGCAGTCGCAGAAGCAAAACGCTGGAGTTTGGGTTTGAGATTTGTATTCATAGTTTAAGTGTATCAAAAGAGGCAAATGAAAGCAACTTTAGGAGTAAGTAGATGGGAGATTCAGTAGAAATAAAACTAATA
>NZ_AICU01000059.1:0-703 GCF_000257865.1 Streptococcus mitis SK575
ACAGGATTCGAACCTGCGACACCTTGGTCCCAAACCAAGTACTCTACCAAGCTGAGCTACTTCCCGAGTTAAATAGAAAAATGCACCCTAGAGGAGTCGAACCTCTAACCGCCTGATTCGTAGTCAGGTACTCTATCCAGTTGAGCTAAGGGTGCTCATTAGTTTATGCCGAGGACCGGAATCGAACCGGTACGATCGTTACCAATCGCAGGATTTTAAGTCCTGTGCGTCTGCCAGTTCCGCCACCCCGGCCTCTCTAAGCGAACGACGGGATTCGAACCCGCGACCCCCACCTTGGCAAGGTGGTGTTCTACCACTGAACTACGTTCGCACTGTTTTCTTCTATCTAAAAATGCCGGCTACATGACTTGAACACGCGACCCTCTGATTACAAATCAGATGCTCTACCAACTGAGCTAAGCCGGCTCATTTATTATATCTTAATGCGGGTTAAGGGACTTGAACCCCCACGCCGTTAAGCGCCAGATCCTAAATCTGGTGCGTCTGCCAATTCCGCCAAACCCGCATATATGACCCGTACTGGGCTCGAACCAGTGACCCATTGATTAAAAGTCAATTGCTCTACCAACTGAGCTAACGAGTCTAAAATAACTTCCGTTATCTTAAACGGTCCCGACGGGAATCGAACCCGCGATCTTCGCCGTGACAGGGCGACGTGATAACCGCTACACTACGGGACCTA
>NZ_AICU01000060.1:0-27458 GCF_000257865.1 Streptococcus mitis SK575
ACGGCGCTAGTACTTGCTGATGTAGAGGCTACAGCGCTTGTTGAGGCACTTTGCGATCTGTAATCCGAGTCAGATAATTTCGGCTTAAATATATCCGTCGTATCATCATTATAGGTAACTGTGACCGTACCATCTCTACCTACAGAGACAGTTTTTATCTGCATATTAGGATTCGCATCTTCAATCGCCTTACGAATCTTTTTCTTATCAGCTTCTGTTGGTGTAGTAAGATTTTCCACCTGAATTACTGGAGAATTCGGAGTATATTTCTCACTCAACGGAGCTTGTACAATGACATACTTTTCAACCTTTAAATTGCCAGACAAATCTTTAACCCTTGCAAAACGTGTCCAAATATTGGGTGTATCATCATTATCTGGTGTTGCAGTATTAGTATAATCTTTGCTTGGATTAAATACTTGATTAGCATTATAAGTTCCATCACTCGTTAAATTATGAGTATAAGGCTGTGCTTGAGACGCATCTGTTAATTTATTTGTTCTTTGATTAGCAATCCCTCCTGTAGAATGATCAATTACATTTCTTGTAACATAGTTCAACTGTTCATTAGTCTCATTGTTCCAAGCTTCTATATGAGTAACTTTTCCACTATTATCCCAAGTTTCAACTCTAACACGGAACTGGTCACCCGCATAGATTTTATTTCTTCCCTGTGAATCTTTAGGAGCATCTACCCACTTGCCATCACGAAGAACTTGAACCTTAACAGTAACTTTTGGCGCTTCTGTTTCCTTAGTGATTTCTTTCGTAGTTACTCCAGAAGTTAATGTTTCCTTACCGCCACCTGGGAGAGTCACTTCTTTTTCCTGCTTCACAGTAATCTCACCTGTGGGAAGCACTCCATTAGGAAAGGCTGTGTAATCTATTTCACCATTATTTTTATTCGGTGAACTTGGATTAATAGGTGGGGTAAATGTAACACTTGTTGCGCCAGCTGGAACCTCTTTCTTGATTATCTGATTACCAATCGTCAAGGTCACTGTCGCACCTGGTGTCACATCTGTCACTGTGATACTACGATTCGGCAGGCCACCTTGTAGTTTCACTTGATCATCTGCGATTTGTGGTGTTTTTGGTTTCACCTTAATCGTTATAGGAACATGTTCACTATTTCTACCTGGAACATACTGAGGATCAGATTCTGGCTTCGTAGTACTTTCAGGCAAAATCATTTTGACATTTCTTACATACACACCTGGAGCTGAAACGATAGTATCAGCATCTAAATCTAACCACTCATATGTTGTATCTCTTGGTATGGTTACACTATTTGTTGAATTTACAATTGCATTACCTGGGGTAGCAATAATATCTGCTAATGGAGCCTTATTCCCAACTGTTGTCTCATAAATTTTCTTAGCTACTGGATCAACTACCGTATACTCAAAAGTTGCCTCACGTGTTAATGCTGGATTACTAGATGACACAGTTCCAAAACGGCCTGTAGGATAAACCGCTTTTACTGTATATGTCGTATGGTGGCTTGTGGGTTGATTTTCCGGATTTGAGTCCACAGTGGTATGCCATACATTACCAAATTTATCAGTAGCGATAGGAGTTGTTTTCTCTTCTCCTGTATTATTTAACTGATATTTATAAGACCATTTAGTACCTGCAGGAAGTTTATCAACATTGGTATACAAATAAGAATCACGCCCAACATTATTTGCCCAGTTGCCACCAGTTATACGTTCATTACCTTGATTGGCTTTAAAAGCATAAAACTTGCCTTTAAATCCGTTTCTTGTGAATGTTTGCAGTTTTTCATAAACAGTATAATTATACTCAATTTCATCCGGCTGTTGACGCTTATCTGGATAGGTAACTACCAACTTCGCAGTACGATTTTCTCCTACAGTAAATGTCGGCTCACTTCCTTTCTTCCACGTAACAGTTGTTCCTTCTGGTAAAGGTTGATTCCCCACTCCACGAACAAAATCCTTTGGATTTAGGCTTTCTACGGTTTCGTCACTAATTGCATAAAACTTATCTGCTACTTTCTCAACACCATATTTTACCTTTGGTGGAACCGTAGTAGAAGTACCATCCTTATAAGTGATTGTTACGGTACCATCTTTTGATATTTTATAGCCTTCATCTCCATCTTTAATACGATTCGTATCTTTAGGATTAGCTGCCTTCACTGCCGCAAGAATCTTAGCGCGTTCTGGATCTGTCAAGGAGTTTGGATTGGCAACTACAACCGCATCTGTTGGCTGATCCCCTGGGAATTTGTCCGCCAAACGTCCTTGTTGGATACCAAATTTCGCTTCTGCCAGGTTGGTATCACTTTCATTACCACTTGGATCTACTGCCTTAATTTGTCGCGTCCATTTATTATTTGAATTATATGTTAAGTCATCTTTAACTTTACCTATCGTTTCCCTTGTGGTTTGATCTTGATTTACAATGCTTTCGATTTTAGGTACAGCACCACTTCCATATGTATTGTTAGTGTCATTAAAGAAATTCGTTAACTCATTATCCCCTTGGTTAAAGGTCACTTTTTTCAATTTTCCACTATTGTCAGTAGCGCTAAATTCAACCTTGATGTTATCACCTGCGTAGAACAGATAGTAACCCTTACCATCTTTCTTAGGCTCTTTACCATCGATTGTGACTTTGTAGCTTACATGTGGTTTTTCAGTTTCCTTGCTGATTTCAACACTTCTTACATCTGATTCCAACGTTTCATTACGATTCGTTACAGGATTAGGGAATTCCTTGCTTTGTTTAACAGTTACATTTCCTGTTGGAAGAAGACCATTGCTATCTGCTAAGTCTTTTGCAGAAAACGTCACTCTTCCAGTTTGATCTGCCGTTTTCGGTGAAAGTTGTTTGCCATTGATTGTCAAGGTTACTGTCGCACCTGGTAAAGCGTCCGTTACAGTAATATCACGACTCGGAAGTCCTCCTGTATTGGATAGTTGAGTTGAGATTTGTGGTGAGTTTGGTCTAACTTTGATGGTTACAGGAACATTTGCAGTTGTATTGTCTTTAGTTTGTGCTCCTTTTGGTAAAGTAACATTGACTTTATGGGTGTAGATACCTGGATTAGCAACACTTGGAGTTGTTTCCCAAGCGTAAGTTGTTGTAGTAGCTGGCTCTGGACCACTAGGCATCGGTACTGAAGCAGAGTCTTTTATCGCGTTGCCCGGGTTATTAATAATACCCTCCAAAGAATCTGTTTTCCCTACTGTTGTCTCATAAACTTTCTTAGCTACCGGATCAACTACCGTATACTCAAATGTTGTCTTGCTCTTCAAAGCACGAGTAGGATCCGACTCAGCTCCAAAGCGATCTGTTGGATAGACAGCTGTCACAGTATAGGTCGTCTTGTGACTTACAGGATCCGGCCAACTTGAATTCTCCTTGGTTGTATACCACACATCACCAAAAGTCGGTGTTCCATTTTTAGTAATATCAGTTGTTTTCTCTGGTCCTGTCCCATTTAATTGATACTTATAGGACCACTTAGTCCCTGAAGGAAGCGATTTACTATTGGTATATACAAACGTATCTCTACCATAGTTGTTAGCCCAGCCTCCTCCTTCGGCTTTACTAAGGTCTGATCCTTGCGTTCCTTTAAATGCAAAGAACTTTCCAGTAACCCCATTGGCACTTTGAGCTTCAATCTTTGGATAAACAGTATAGTTATACTCAACTTCCTTAGTCTCATTTCCTTTAGTAACGAGCAAGGTTGCTGTTTTCGTACCCGGAGTTGATAAATCTAGGGTTCTATCTTTCCACTTAACACTTGTCCCTGGAGATAGTGCTCCACCATTACCATCTACAACAAAGTCACGAGCGTTGAGTTTGCTAGAATTTTCTCCTTCAACGGCATAAAAGCGGTCTGATTTGGCTTTATACGGTGCCTTTGCATTAGCGGTGGTTGTAGCTCCATCTGAGTTAAAGTTATAAGACGTTGCATTAACTGGAGTGTTATCTTTGACTGCCTCTTCGGAAATAGTCACATTACCATTCGATTTATCTAAAGTCACACCAGCTGGAAGAGGAGCAGTATTTTCCCATGTAGTTCCCGATTTTTTAATCGTAATTTGAGTAGGAGTGTTAGCAGTAGTCGGTGTATAGGATATATTCACCTTATCATTGTCAGTCGCCGGACTAACAACCACACTACCATCACTCTTAGGATCAACACGAGGAGCTGTAGCTCTAGCCTTCGTAACGTTTTCAAAGAAAACTTCTGAAACATCGACTGAATCGCCACCCTCATCATCTTTATAAATGGTCTTAAGTTGCTTACTCAATCCTACTTTAGTACCAGTAATAGTAGCTTGCCCTTGTAAGCCATTATGGGTAAGAATCGCTTGTTTATCTTGCTCAGTTAAAGGAGAGCCTAGTCTAGACACTTCCATAGTAGGGGGAACAGACAAGTAAACTTCCTTACCATTTAACATGGCTTTCACAGCCATATTTTCTCCTATACCCGAACCAATTTGATTACTACCGCCAACCCATTCAACACTCTTAACATTTAACGCCTTCTGTTTGTCTGTACCTTGCACATTCGATGAGACTGGTTTTGTATTTGGAAGAACATTAGGATTGTGAACAAATGGACTCGGCCTTGGAGTTCTATCAACTTGATCGTTATAGGTCTCTGGATCATCAGGAAAAGCGAAACCTGAAATTGTGCCTGACTTATCATCAATTTTCTGAATAATAGATGCTGGGTCAATCTGTTGCCCTTGTTCAATTTGTTTAGCAGCTAAAGTTTGATTGATAACAGGCTCATAGACATCAGCCTGTGTAACAATTCGAAACGGAAGAGTATAGGAACCTGCATTCGAAGTCTTAACAATCAGCTCATTGACACCTTTATCAAACGGAATGTCCCTACTGTTTGCTCCACCGAGTTCCTCGCTTCTATAATTGGTTCCTCTGATCGCATAGGTTACTTGTCCTCCAGGAGCCGCTGTCTTCTTACCTGTTACTTTATCGTAGACATCAGCAATCTGGCTAACGCTACCCGAAGTTAACTGATTTAATCCACCATACTTCAAAAACGTAGAAGGAACATTTTTCTTCAACTCCAGCCAATAGCGGTCTGGAGAACCATTCATTTGCAGATAGTTTCTATGACGTGAATTTTCCAAGGAACGGAAACCAGCCATATAAAAATCATTGGTATCTTCTGGACTATCTGTCGTATATTTGATTTTATACCCTTCTAAACGAGCTGTACCTCTAGGATTAAGAGCGTATACATTCGCTGTCGCATTTTCAATAGAAGTAAAAGCAAAGTCTCCAGCTTTTTTAGTTTCATCCGATATTTTATCTGTTTGATAAAAAACCTCTGGATTATTATAGGCAAAATCTCGCAAACTTGTGAGTGCACCACGGCCTACACCACTTGGACCTACACCAGCTACATTTTCATAGTAAGGACCACCTTGGTTATTATATGCATTTCCGACAGCAGCTCTTAAATCTCCACTTTTCTTATTATGGGTGAAAGCGTTATTCCCATTGCTGCTTCCCAAAAGGTTCCAACCCGCTTCTGCTCGGTCCTTTTGCCACACTTCCATATGAGTAATGTTATGCCCTTTTGGAACAGTAAAGTAAAAGTAAGGATTATCATGAGGGTCTCCACCTCTATTAAAGGTAACTTCCCATTGAGTTGTACGCCCCGTACGAGTTGCTGTCATCAAAACTTGGTCACCAATATTTTGAACCAAAACACGTGAAGCAGTATTAGCAGGACCAGGAGCTATTCCATTACCTGTTCTTCCTTCTGTAGCATATAAATAAGTCCCTTCTTTATATATGTTTGCTTTAGAGTTATGGTCGTTAGCTTCACCTTTATTAACTACGTATCCTACAGAGGCTGTTAAAAATGTTGGATTTCTATTCTCAGGCGCTACCTCCCTAAAGCTAACTCCTCTCTCCATCCGTCTACCATTTAGCACACTACGTTTACCGTTATTAGCACGGAGAACAGCGTTAACGATTGAGTTTTGCGCAGATGTAGCTTGCTTGATAACATCTGTCAAGTCAGCATTTGGGGTTTTCAATGCTTCTTCGATAGCTGTTACAGCAGCATTCACCTTAGCAACTGCTGCTTCTGTATTTGGCAGACCGATAGACTTAGCGAGGTATTCACCCATAGTCGCTGAGATTTTAGATAGACGTTTGCGGTCTTCTTGCGCTTTCTTGTCATTCTCGGCAGTTACCGTAGTCGCCACAGCAGCTGTTGTCGTTGTATCCACCAAACTTGAAGTCGTTGATGTGATTTGGCTCAAACGAGTTTCAACTGCTTGTAGAGATGCGAGGCTTTCAGTGATAACTTTTGAAAGAGGCGCATCAGCTGTCGCATTAGCTGCATCTTCCTTACGAACAGATGTCTCTTTGTTTGAAGCTGTCTCTGATGTTGCTGGTTTTGCAAGTTCAGAAGTTGCTCCTGTTTGTGATTGAGAAGCACTTGTTGAGGCTGACTCTGATGCACTTGTACTTGCACTTTCAGAAGCAGATGTGCTTGCCGATACAGAAGCACTTGTTGAAGTACTTACTGATTGGCTTTCACTTTCTGAAAGATGCTTACTTGCATTCTTGGAAGCTTCCTCAGACAAGGATTGGCTTTGGCTGACAGAAACTGATAGGCTGTCGGCTTGAGCCCCCTCCTGATCTTTTACTGTTCCCAAAGTTACTGTGTCTGTATTTGCAAGTGTTTGATTTGACTCTACTGTCTTTTCTAGAGCGTCATTGGCATAAACAGTTGTTTGTGTTGCAACTGCTCCTCCAAGTACCGTCCCTGCCACGGCTATCCCTTTCAGGATATCCAATCCTGTTAGTGTATTTGCTGATTGCTCTTCGATAACTTCAGTTGTTACCTGAGCAGCATCTACACCACCACGCAAGACTTTAAAGAGTCCAAATTGAGAGGTCGAGGCACGCAACCAATGCTTACCTGACTTGATCAACTTGAAACGGGTCACACGATCCGTCTCTCTATATTCACCTTTTTGTCTTCTAAAAAACATATTTAACTCCTTCTTCTAAAAAGGTATTTTCCCCTAATTATATTCTACTTCTTTGAATATATTAAGTCAACTCAATATAAGCTCATTATAAAAAAGTTTTATTATTCAATTCTATGTATAAGGCTATATAACATTGATATTTCCGTAAATAGAACCACGCCAAAAATGGTAATAAAATCAGCAAATCGCTTTATTTAGTATATATATATATATATATATATATATATATCAGGGAGAGTGTATATTTTCAGTATAAAACCAGTAAAACAGGTAAAAAAACTTCAAAACTGTATACAACTCGCTATGCTCTTTCTTTTCGTAGAGCCACTATTTCGCTATCTCTTCCTCCCTCTACTAGCTCATGATAATCAGACTTTGGAATCGCTATTTGGTTCACCGATAGCGAGGGCCCACCGAGGACTTACACCTCAGATATACGACATACCCGTCGTACAAAAAAATCACTCCCTAACTAGGCGAGTGATTTTTGAGCTACTGTAAAAAAGAGTTCTGAGTAATTTCCTTGAAACAGGTCTTCAGCACTGTAAAGAATCTGACTGTCAATGCTCGAAAAACCAAACTGGGCTAACTTGTTTTCCAGTTCAACCAATTCAAATCCATGATGGTTAGCTTCTGTCTTGGTAAAATCAGCAAGTAGGAGTTGTCCATCTTCCCTCAAATGCTGATGAAACAGTGAGAGAGCCACATCCACATCAGGCATATGATGAAGAACCCGACAAACAACAATGAGATCAAACTCTTTCTCCAAGGGTTTTTCCAGTAAATCTTGCTCCAAAAACTGGATATTCTTGATTTCTTGTCGCTCCGCTTTCAAACGAGCTTGCTCCAGCATTTTCTCCGAAATATCCACCAATGTTACAGACTTGGCCTGCTTGGCTAGGGGCAAGGTTAATAGACCCGTCCCTCCACCGAAATCCAAAATTTCTTTGTCTGATAGAAGATCAATCTGTTTCTCGACTGCTTGACAAACCAAGTTTGCAAGGAAGATATTTTTAGGGGAATCAAAAGTTTCTGCTTTGTGGTTAAAATCATGTTTCATATTTTTAGTTTAGCACAAAGTAGCTTGATTGGCTAGAAATTTCCTTTCTATTCAAGCTCCTCTTCTGATTTTTTCTTCTCCACTTTTTCGCTTGAATCGGTCGCTACCTTTTCCTTTTTCTCTATTTTCTCTTCTTTGATTTTGACTGAAGGAAACAGAAACTCATATTGACTCTTAGGTGTACGAACCGTCGTCACCAAGTTTGTTTTCTTATTTTGATAACTCACCTGACCCAGATTAAAGGCCTGTTCCCCACTTTCTTGCTCAACCTTATCTTTGGTTCGCTTGGCCATGGCAAAAGCAACCAACTTTTCTTTATTTAAAGCATAGTCTTGATAGTGGGCGACTTGTCGGTTCAAGTAAAATTGTAACAAAAGACTAAAGATGGCTGCCATAGTGACTGCATAGATGAGAACACCTGCCTTAACTTTTTTCTTTTTCCACACGATAGATAAATTCCCTTTCTAAGCCTTTTTGGAACTGGAAACGAAAGCGAACCACTTGATTGTCCTCTGTAATCTGTGCGGATTTGAGGCCATAAACCATCGGCTGATAACCCCGTCCACTGGCATCGGTTTTCCGAAAATCATCTGATTTTGACTTGCCTATCGCAATTTCCTTGCCATCCTGCTTCATATAGAGGCGATTGCCCTCCACTTTTTCAAACTGCGAACGGTCTAATTCTGCCTCCAACTGGTCCACAAACAAGAGCCACTCCTTTTGGTCGCTTTGCTGCTGATAGCGAACTTCTGAAATAAGGAGCTGACTCATGGATTGAAAGAGAAGTAAGCTTCCACTGATGACAATGAGGGCAATCAAGGATTCCAACAAGGTAAAAGCCTTGACCTTATGGCTCTTTGATAGCCAACAACTGTTCTGAACCATGATAAACCTCCAATCCCTTTTCACTAGAAAACACCTGAATCTCAACTCCATTTATGTTTACCTGATTTTGACCTGTCTGCAAGGCCATCTTAGCTACCCTCAAGACTTCTTCCTTTTGCAAGATTTTTGCTTCTTCTTGCCTATTCTTTTGAATTTGTCCCAAAAGGAGGGTCGCAATGCTGGCAAAGATAGCTAGAGCCACTACTGCTTCCAGTAAAATCACTGCCCTAATTTTTTGTTTCCTTAATGCGTTTAATTTTTCCATTTCCTAGATATAATTGATAACGAATCGTTCCTTTACTGGTCTGAAATTCAACCTTAGCCAGGGACGAATTGCCCCCAGCTCGGTCAAATGTAATACTTTGTCCTGATGGTGCCTGAATTCCTTTAGGAACTGTCAACTTTTGGCTGCCATTGCTAATCGTCTGCCCATTTAAGTTCAGACTAGTCTTTTGCTGACTGGCTACACTGCGTTTTTGAGTTTCCCGATAGAGTTCTTCAAACTCCATAAAGAAAATCTGCTCCTCTACCGCCGCAAAAGTGGACTGGACAGAGCCAGACAAACCCAAGGCAAGGATACTCACAAGACCCAAAACCAATAGACTTTCCAGCATGGTAAAGGCCTTAATCCGCGACCGTTTGAGTCTTATTTTGTTTTGCATGATATTCTTTATAAGCTTTAGCTTGCTCTTCTGTGATGCGATCATCTGCTTGTAATTTGCTTAGAGTAGCATCTTCATTTTTATCTAAGCTATAAAGCTCTGCCTGACTTTCCACCACCTTAACAACAGCAGCTTTTCCTTTGTCATTGACCGCCTCTTTTTGCTTGGTCAAATTAGGTACAAAAAGTAAGAGAAGTACGCTGATGATGAGCAAGACCACCAACATCTCCACAAGTGTAAAAGCTTTAACCTTAGCTTTTTTCAAGAATGTCATCATTTTTTTCATTTTAAAAATTTACCTCCATATTTTGATACATGGGCATGAGCATTGCCGCATAAAGTAAAACGATAATCAGTGCCACAAAGATAAAAACCAGTGGCTGCACCAAATTCATGGTGCGGTTAACTCGGGTAAAAAAGGCTTCCCAAGTTTTTTCAGCATAGATTTCCAACTCACTCCCCAGCTTGGACTTGACTTCACCATACTCGATAATAAGACTCAACTCTTTCTTAAAGAAAGGATAGGTTGCTATGGTTTGAGAAAATTCGCGGCCATTTTGTAGGGATTGAGCTAAATCTTGACCGATTTCTTTAAAGAGATGGGAACCTTGTTCCTGCATGATTTGAAAAATCTGCGTCAGCTCCATTCCCTGCGAAATCATATTACCCCATTCACGCGCATAATAAGCTGTCAGATAAGTCTGCACAAAGATTCCAAGAAAGGGAAGGCGTGCTAAAATAGAAAAGACGCGCATCTTAGAACTTCTTTTATAAAAAGTGAGTGCTAAAAGGGCAAGTATGGAAACAAACCCTACCATTCCTAGAAAAATTTGTGGTAGATTGCCAATGATTTGGGTAGCAATATTGCTACTATCCAGTTGTGGTAGTAGATAGTTCCGTAGTCCCAGCATAATTAAGAGAAGAAATCCCAGCAAAATCAAGGGATAGGTCGCTACTTCAATTAGTTTTTTCTTAACCTTGGCAAGATTGTCTAGATACTCTTCTATCTTTCCCAAACTCAGGTGGAGATTCCCATGAACTTCAGCTAGGGATATCTGGGTGACAATAGCACTTGAAAAACCCAAACTTTCCATCATTTCTGAGAATGATTTACCCTGAGACAAGCCCGTGCGCATTTGTGTCACACACTGCTTGTCCAACAAAGCACTCCTATCTAAAAAAGAGATAGTCTCCACCAGATGAAAACCACTGGAAAAGAGATTGTTAAACAAGGTAATGATATTTTTTTGCTTAGCTGTAGCTAATTTTCTCCGTCTCAGCCTGAAGACTTGTGATATGTCCATCTTTAAGAAGCTGGTCAATCTGCTCATTCCACCTAGTTGGCTGGTGTTCTTGATAGTCTTTGTTTGCAAAGTCAACGATTCCTCCTCCCCCGATTAATCTCTGGTAGCAGACACCTTGCATCACGACTGCCAACTCTTCCTCACTCACACCCAGCTCCAGCAGGCGCTCATAAACACCTCGGATGCTCTTGGCATGAATGGTTGAAAAGACTGTCGCCCCTGTCAAACTAGCTCTAACCACTGCACGCGCCGTCTCACTGTCCCGAATTTCTCCGATAATCAGGAGGTCTGGCCGATGACGTAAGGAAAGTTTAATCAGATTTTCATAGGTAAGCCCAATCGCCTCATTCAACTGCAACTGGAGCATGTCCTCCTGCTTGATTTCAACAGGGTCTTCGATGGACATGACTTGTTGCCCTTTAAAGAGGGACTTGGCCAATTCGTGCATCAAGGTTGTCTTGCCACTGCCAACTGGGCCAGCAAAAAGATAAAGACCACGTTTCCTGTACTGCTTGCCCAGTTCTCCAATATCCTGAAACCAAAAATGCAAGTCCTGCTCCTCATCATGCAACAAGCGAATAACTAAACTCTCATGCCCTCGATAGTCGCCTACAGTAGATAAACGTAAGGACGCCATCTTCTGGTCATAGGCATAATCACAGGAACCAAGTTGACTACGTCTCTTCTCCCCAATATTCATACCTGCCACAAACTTGAAATGACTGATGACGGCCGCAAACTTTTCAAAATCATAACAACCGATTTTACAGCGCTCGTCTCCCACCCTCATATGAAGCTCATAGGCATCTAACTTAGGAACAAAATAAATGTCTTGCGCTCCTTTTTTCCGAGCTGAACGAATGATTTCTTGTGCAATTTCTTGAACCATACTTACCTCCTCACCTATACTATTCGCAAAGATTTGGGAAAATAAAAAAAGCAACTCCAAAAAAGTTACTTTTTCTCTATTTTAATTTCATACGGCAAGAACGGTGCCTTTCCTTACCTGTTTGTTTTTCATAGCCTGGACGTAATTTTTCATCTGGAATAACCTGCTCATCCTGCAAAAGAGCCAAAGAATGGTATTGTTGTAAATACTCATCACATTCATCACACCAACGTTGATCTTCTGGATCCCAAAAAATGGTCATCAAGTCACTTCTACTTTTATAAAGAGGGGATTCTTGTTCCAATCTAAACCAGCAAGTTTTATAGTATTTGAGAGCATCATAATACTGGTCAAATTTCTTACTTGCTACAATATCTTCTTCCCAACCTTCTAAGAACCACCACGGTTCAAAATCTCCGTACATTTCTATAACACGATACATATTCATTCATTCCTTTGTACCGTATATTATAACCAATTCCTCTAAACAAGGAAAGAAATATGCTCATTTCTTAAATTTTTGATAAAAAATCCAGCCATCCTATGATGACTGAATTTCTATTTGCTTATGTTCCAAAATGTTTTCACTACTTAAGCTTCTGAGATATCATTTTCGATAATGACCTTAATGGCATGGTGGTCTGCTGCTTTACTAAAAACTTCATAGGCTTTTTCAATTTCACTTAGTTTGAAATAGTGAGTTACCAATTTTTCTGGTTCAATCTTATGACTTTCAAGTGCTTTCAACAATTGTGGAGTTGTATTTGTAGATACCAAACCAGTTGTTACATTGATGTTGCGAATCCAAAGTTTGTCTAAATCGAATTCAACTGGTTTACCATGCACACCACAGTTGGCAACTGTTCCGTCTACACCGATAATCTTTTGACAGAAATCAAATGTTGCAGGAATACCAACAGCTTCGATAGCAACATCTACACCACGACCATCTGTCAAATCATAAATTTCTTTAATCGCTTTTTCAGGGTCTGAAGAATTAATCTTGTGAGTCGCACCAAATGATACAGCAGTTTCCAAGCGGTTATCGTCTAGGTCTACCATAATCAATTTAGCTGGTGAATAGAATTGAGCTGTCAATAGAGCAGCCAATCCAACAGGTCCTGAACCAATAATGGCTACACTACAACCAGGTTCTACTTTCCCTTTTAAGACACCAATTTCATATCCAGTAGGCAGAATGTCTGATAGCATAACCAAGGCTTCATCTGACAAGTCTTCTGGAGTGTGGTAAAGAGTATTATCTGCATGAGGGACACGTAGATATTCAGCCTGCATACCATCAATCAAGTGACCAAAAATCCAGCCCCCTTCGTCTTCACAGTGAGCATAAATTCCTTTTTTACAGTAGTAGCATTTACCACAGGCACAGACACAAGAAATCAAGACCTTGTCGCCTTTTTTGAAGTTCGAAACTCCTTCTCCAACTTCTTCCACAATCCCAATCCCTTCGTGACCAAGAATGGTACCACTTTGGCAAGCAGGAACATCCCCTTTGATAATATGGAGGTCTGTTCCACAAATAGTGGTTTTTACGATACGCACAATAGCGTCTGTTGGCTTACGAATCACTGGTTTGTCAACGTCAACAAAAGAAGCAAGTCCTGGTTTAACATAAGTATAGGCTTTCATAAAGCACTCCTCCGTTTTTTTATTTGTATTATTTATAATACAATTGTAAACCTTTTCATTTGTTTGCTCAAGCTTTTTTGTGATTTTTTTAACTTTTTTATTTACTGGTAAAGCAATATAGATAAAAAAGCAGAAGCTAATCTCTAACTTCTGCTTTCTCTCTTATGCTTGATAACGTTTCACACCATCTAGATAGGTTGCTACCAATTCCAAATCTTTATCTAATACGATAAAGTCCGCGTCATAGCCTTCGCGGATTTGACCACAGACATCATCAATGTGAACAGATTTTGCTGGGTTAAGGCTAGCCATCATGACCGCTTCGTGTGGATTTGCAATACCCCACTCGACTACATTTCTCATACCATCTTTAAGTTTGAGGATAGAACCTGCCAAGTTACCTGTCGATTTGAGGCGTGCAGTTCCATTTGCTACTACAACAGGGAATTCTCCCAACATATAGTCACCGTCTTCAAGCCCACCAGCTGTCATACAGTCCGTAATAAGAGCGATGTTTTCTGTCCCCTTTTGCTTAAGTAAAATCTCACAAGCTTTTGGATCTACGTGATAACCATCACAAATCAATTCTGC
This sequence comes from Streptococcus mitis SK575, assembly GCF_000257865.1. Lineage (GTDB taxonomy): Bacteria > Bacillota > Bacilli > Lactobacillales > Streptococcaceae > Streptococcus > Streptococcus mitis_CQ. Next base: position 14,067 of record NZ_AICU01000060.1, read on the forward strand.
GTAAGTATGTGGGAGCTCATACATAGCTCCTACCATACCTAGTTCGCGGTGTGTTAAACCACGCATCCCATTATAGGCATGTACCCATACACTAGCTCCAGCATCAACTGCCTTCTTAGCTTGTTCAAATGTCGCATCTGAGTGTCCAAGTGCAACTGTCACACCTTCACCTGTAATAGTACGTACAAAATCTTCCACCCCATCACGTTCTGGTGCAATAGCGATTTTATTTAGCATCCCTTTTGCAGCATCCTGCCAAGAATGAAACTCCTCAACACCCGGGTCTCTCATATAAGTTGGATTTTGTGCCCCCTTAAAAGTTTCTGTGAAATATGGACCTTCATAATAAATCCCACGAATCTTAGCACCCGTTGCTTCTTTATAATGGTTTCCAAGATTTTCAGTGACTGCAAGCAATTGCTCATAAGTGGCTGTTAAAGTTGTGGGCAAGAAACTGGTAACACCGGTACTAAGAAGTCCTTCACTCATAGTATGCAATGTACCTTCAATGTTGTTGTCCATCACATCTACACCTGCATATCCATGAATATGAGTATCCACAAGACCTGGTGCAATGCTATAACCAGTATAGTCAAGAACCTCTGCTCCTTCAGGAATTTGATCCACATGTTTCCCAAATTTGCCATCAACAAGTTCTAAGTACCCACCGCGACGAATGCCAAATGGATAGAAAAACTGATCCGCTTTAACGTAATTAGGCATAATAATGACCTCCTTAAAAGATTACTTTTGATATTTATTATGTCAATTACATTATAAACCTTTCTGATTCATTTGTAAATGGTATAGACCTATTTTCTAGAGATATTTTAAAAGAGCTGGATTTCTCCAACTCTTCTCTTTTTAATACAAGTTATTTTGATTTGACTGGTTTGTCTTGAGCTGTTTGCAAGGCTGTAGCAATGGTATCTGCATACAATTTTGCTCCTGCTTCAATTTTGCTATTGTCACTTCCGAAATGGACTTGGTCTGTCCCAGTCCAAATTTCTGGATGTTCTTTCGCAACTTGATTCCAATCTGCTATCGTGATGTAAGGAGTCTTCTCTGCCAATTCTCTCATATAGGCAGCCGCCTTCTCAACGATGGCATAGGTCTCTTTTGTCTTATCTCCCTCATAAGGAGTCACCAAAACCATATGGTGGCCCTTAGGAAGATTTTTCACGATACTATCCCAATCTTCCTTGTAATTTTCAGGATTATTTACCCCAGTCGCAATAACCACCATCTTTGGTAGAAATTTATTCTGGCTATTGTTGAGCATGATTTCGTTGGCAGTCTTGGTTGTTCTGCTGACTTGTGCATTTATCTGTGCCCCAGGAAGAGCTGTCTGCAAAGCTGTATTGGACCTTAGAGCCACTGAGTCACCAATTAGCATAGTGCCATCAGCAATTCCCAGACTGTTTGCATCTGCCCGTTCTGTCATTACCTTGGTCTGACCAATATTTGTTGCAGCTTGCTTCAAGCCATTGACAGTTAAATCTGTCTCAAAAGCTCCGACTTGTGGTGCCAACAAAGTCACCGTGCAGACAATGATGGTCAAGATTCCTGTACCTGCTGCAAGGATTGTATGGATATAAGGCAGGGGACGAAGGGTTTGTATAATCGGTGTGTTCTTTCCTGCAATCCAAGGTTCCAACACATAAAATGACAGACTGGCAAATCCATAAGAAAAAATTAAAGTCAGTAAGACAGCAAGAAGATTTGATGTCAACTGCGAGAAAATGATATAGAAAGGCCAATGGAAGAGATAAACTGCATAGCTAGTATCTGCTAAAAAGCTGATTACCTTTGGCTCCTGCACGTTAGGAGTCTTTTCATGTAAGACACGCGCCGCCAATATCATAGCAAGGGCTGCAAGACTGGCAAGTAAAAAGCCGATAAGATAGGCAAAAAGATAGGTGAATTTGACAAAGAAGGTCAAAATGAGTAAGAAGGCGAAGCCTCCTGCAAAAACCAATAGGGTCTTTCGTAAATCCCAAATTTTATCCAATTGCTTGACGAGAGAAGTCGTCTGACGAACGCCTACGATAGTTGCTAACACACTCCCCAAAAAGAATGGATAAACATGAGTTAAACTGGAGAAGTAAACAGAAGAATAAGAGGTTACTAGAAAACTACCAATAAACATGGAGAAGAAACTAATCAAGAAGGCAACAGCAGACAAGAGAAAGACCATTCCTCTCAACTGACCATTTGATCTGGACTGTTTGGATAAGAACCAAACTGCCAATCCCCAAAGAATATAGTAGTGAACCTCAACAGCCAAGCTCCAATTATGAACAAACAAATGTGGAATGAACTGAGATTCATAACTCCCTCCTGTTAGGAGTTCATAGAAGTTAGTCATAAAACCTAAGACACCTGCAATCTGACCCCCAATTCCAGCCACATAGTCTTGGCGAACCAAGAAAGTAAAAGGCATGGTTACCAAGACCATCAAAACCACGGGTGGCACAATACGATAAAAGCGTCTCCTAAGAAATCCAGCCAAATCAATCTCATAGTTTTTAGAAAATTCTTCGATAAGTAGAGCCGTAATCAGAAATCCTGAAAATGTGAAAAAGACATCTACCCCGAAAAATCCTCCAGGAAAGATGGTCTGAAAGAAGTGATACAAGAGTACCAAAAGTAAACCTGTAATCCTAATCAAGGAAAACCATTTAATGCGCATACGAGTTTATTCTCCCTTTCATTGTACACTTTATTCTATCAAAAAAAGAAGAAAAATCCCAAGAGAAAACTTAGGATTTTTAGCTTATATCAATTCTATTTTAGAAATTACGGCCTGACTTATTATAGCCATATTTTTCAACAAAATACTCACGGAATTCCAAGAGATTGTCATCCATGATGGCTTGTCGCACTTGCTTCATCAGATTAAGCAAGAAGTAGAGATTGTGGTAGCTAGTCAAACGGATACCAAAGGTTTCGTCAGCCTTGAGCAAGTGACGAAGGTAGGCGCGTGTGTAATTCTTACATGTGTAGCAATCACACTCAGGATCCAGTGGCGTAAAGTCCTCAGCAAACTGGGCATTTTTGACAACCAAACGTCCCTGACTGGTCATACAAGTACCATTACGAGCGATACGAGTCGGCAAGACACAGTCAAACATATCTACACCACGAATCACTCCATCAATCAAGCTATCTGGCGCTCCCACCCCCATCAAATAGCGAGGTTTATTTTCAGGTAGCAGTTGGGTTGTGAAGTCCAAGACCGCATTCATCTCTTCGTGGGTTTCTCCCACCGCCAAACCACCGATAGAGTAGCCTGGGAAGTCCATGCTGACAAGATCATGAGCCGATTGGCGACGCAGGTCTTCAAATCCTGCCCCCTGCACAATCCCAAATAACCCTTGGTCATGTGGACGACGGTGAGCCTTCAAACCACGCTCAGCCCAACGGCTGGTACGCTCGATCGATTTCTTAACGTAGTCATAAGGCTGATAAAACTGAGGACATTCGTCAAAGGACATCATGATGTCTGAGCCCAGATTATTCTGAATAGAGATGGCTTTTTCTGGGGATAGGAACATCTTAGAACCATTGAGATGGTTTTTAAAAGTTACGCCTTCTTCTGTGATATTACGGCTATCTGCTAAGGAATAAACCTGAAAACCCCCACTATCTGTCAAGATAGGCTGGTCCCAATTCATGAACTTGTGGAGACCACCTGCGCGAGCAATGAGTTCATCTCCAGGGCGAAGCCAGAGATGATAGGTGTTGGATAGGATAATCCCTGAACCCATCTCCTTCAATTCTTCAGGTGACTGAGTTTTGACAGTGGCTTGAGTCCCAACTGGCATAAACATAGGCGTCGGGAAGGTGCCGTGAGGAGTGATGATTTCTCCCAGACGAGCTCCCGTGTGTTTTTCTTTCTTAATCAAACGATATTTGATTGGTGAATCTGACATTTTTTACCTCCGAAGCTGGGAAAGACAGTCCCAGTTCATACTTTGTGCCCAAGGGCATACTGTATGATTTTATCAAAAAAAGCCGGAACTGTCACGAACTATGGTATAATGAAAGAATGAAATACCCAAAAATTGATTTAAAAACCGTTCGTCTGCAAGCCAGACAATTTCAGGCTGAAAATCCCCGCCTCTTTCTCGTCTATCTCTCACCTAGCATGCTAGTCATCTTGTCTGGCTTCCTCAATCCCTTAGAGCGCATTAACGAGTCTATTTTAGAACAATCCTTTTTAAACGTGCTTGGTCATGTATTCCAAGCCTATCTCTTTCCACTATTAGTCTCCTTTATCGGAGCTATTCTTCTAACCAGTTCCGTCTATACAACGCTGAAACTCATCCAGAATCCTGATACAGAACTATCAGTCAAAAATAGTCTCACTCTCTTTAACGAAAAGCACTTTTCACAAACCTTTTTGACCCTCCTTCTCAAACGTTTCTATCTCTTTTTATGGAGCATTCCTAGTTTACTCGGGATTTACTTCCTCTTTTACAGTAGCTTTCTAGCAAAGAAATTCGTTGCAATCCATCCTGAATTTCCTAATCTGGATCTCACGTCAATTGAAACCGAGCGTTTCCTCATGACCTTTGGTCTTTACTTCCTAGCAAGTATTTTCTTGATGATTGCGGGAAATAGTCTCTATATTCCACAATACTATGCCTATTCGCAGGTAGAATTTCTCCTCTGTGACACCCTAGACTTGGGACAAGCTAGACCAGGACAAATCCTTAAAACCAGCCGTTTCCTAATGAAAGGTTACAAATTTCAGCGCTTTATTCTAGACCTACAACTCCTTCCTTGGTACTTCCTCAATTGGATTACCTTTGGAATTGCTAGTTTCTCACTCCTACCCTACATTCAAATCAATAAAATAATTTTCTACCGAGCTGTACTGGCTCTAAAACGTCCAAAAGCTTGAAGGTTCTCCCTCAAGCTTTTTTCTATCAATGAGTTTCTCCGCCTACCAACTTGAGATCCTGATCTCCATGTTCTATAATGGCGCCGATTGCCGCTTCTATCCCTCGCCTAATATCCACTAAACTCATAGCTGGAGTGGTAGGTCGATTCACCACCTGTTCCATCATATAAGGAATATGCATAAAACCTGCCTTAACATGTGGAAATTTCTTTTCTATCAAATAGAGGGCCTGATACATCAAATGATTGCAGACAAAAGTCCCTGCCGTATTGGAAACAGAGGCCGGCAAGCCTTCTTTTTTTATAGCTTGAACCATCGCTTTAATCGGCAAACTACTAAAGTAGGCCGGAGCACCATCTGGGCGAATAGGAAGGTCAATCGGTTGATTACCCTCATTATCAGGAATCCGTGCATCATCTTGATTAATAGCTACTCGCTCAGGTGTCAAGCTAGACCTTCCACCTGCTTGGCCGATACAAAGGACAAAGTCCGGTTGATAGCGGTTCATCTCTTCTTCCAATACTTGAGCCGATTTGTGAAAGACTGTTGGCACTTCTAGCCAACGGACCTCAGCACCATGGATTTCAGCTGGTAAACCTTTAATAGCCTCCAAGGCTGGATTGACCTTTTCCCCTCCAAAGGGCTCAAAACCTGTCACTAATACTTTCATTTCTAACTCCTCAAAACAAATTCAATAAAACTCTTTTCTTAAAAACAAGTATAACATATTTCCCTTATTCTGGAGTGAAAAGGACTAGAGAGGATCAGACCGGCATTAAAAGAATAAAATACTGATCAAGGTCAAAATAGCTGGTCCACCTTGCTTCAAAATAATTTTCTTATCTGCTGTGAGAGAGCCATAAGCCGCAGCACCAATCACAAATAAAACAAAAATAGTCACAATTTCTAAATTCTGTGAGAAATAAATTCCATACAAGAGAAAGACTCCTAGCAAAGCATTATAAATCCCTTGATTTTTAAACAATGAACTTACTGACGGACGAGCCAGTTCTTCCTTGTCCATGTTAAAGACACGACTAGTCGCATCTGATTGCGTTGCAATACTTTCCAAATAAAAAATGTAAAAATGCTCCAAAGCAACAATCGTTGCTAAAATGATTGTAATAATTGACATCTATTTCTCCTTAAATTTCTATATTTTCAATACCCAAAACCAATTTGTTTACTAAACGGCTGAGTTCTGTTCTTTCAGACTCTGTTAAGATACTTTCCATCGCTTCTTTAACCTTGATATGCTTCAGAGGAGGATTCACCACTAACTGCTCCTTGGCATACTTCGTAGCCTCTACCAACACTTCTCGCTGATTTTCAGGATTACGATGACGCTCCACCAAACCTTCCTTTTCCAAAATCTTGAAATGCCGTGTCAAAGCAGCCTGATCAATCTTCAAACGCTCCTGAACCGCTATTTGATTACAGGGAGAATTCTCCAGCAAAAACAGTAAAATCTGATACCGTGTCAAACTAATCCCAAGCCTTTTTTCAAACAATTGCGTACTCGCTTGCTCAGACAAGCGGAGTTGATAAAGTAAATCTTGAATCTCTAACATTTCTTCTTTCCTTTTGTTGACTTATCAATAGTTGACCAATCAATTATAATATAAAGTAAAATAAATTGCAAGAATCATGCTTCAATCATTACAAAATGGTAACTTCCCATTCAAATTGATAAACAAAAAACGAACGAGACTCTCTTCCTATCACGAAAGCTATATCTCATTCGTCAAAATGATATTACCAAGTCTGGTTTATCCATTCATTGAAACGTGAACGTGGTCATAGTGGTTTTCTGTCACACTACCACGGTCTGGCATTGGATTCCAAGTATTAGCTGGTCCATATTTGCTATCGAATGGAGCATAGAAACGTTGTTTCCAGATAATATAACTAATTCCACGGCTGGCCATGTTTTGAATAGCGTATTCCGCAATCTTATCCCCTAGTTCTGAGCTTTCTGGTACCATAAAATCGATAGCCAAACCTTTTCCGTGATCTCCACTATCTCCTGGACGGTAACCACTAAAGGATGTGATACCAAACAAGTTGGCAATCTCTTCTTTAAAGGCAGCTGTTTGTGGTTGAAGACCTGCATTTTCAGATTTCGCTACCGCAAGTCCAGCATAATCGGGCGCAGCTGGAGCCGCGTAAGTTGCTGAAGCTGTTTTCGTCTCTTCTGGTTGATAAGTAGAAACTGCTTCTGTAGCTTCACTTGATGATGCTACTTCTTTTGCTTCTTCTGAACTTGTTGCAGTTGTTTCGGTTGCTGTTTCTTCTACTGGAGTTGTAGTTTCTTCCACTGTTGAAACAGCTTGTGGGCTTGCTTGAGTTTCATCTTTCTCAGCTGGAGTCGTTGCCTGAGGAGTTGCTTCTTCAACTGGACTGCTTGTTTTGGCTGTTTGCTCCTCTGAAACAGAGGTTCCTGTAGATAGCACGACTTCTTCTGCAGTAGCAACTGTCTCTGCAACTTCTGAATTTGTTACTACTTCTTTTGTACTTGTAGTTTCTACCTCTTTTGGCGCTTCTGCAATCGATTGAGAAAGGTCTGCAACTTGAACAGTTTGATCATCAACGGTTACTTGATTGGTTATCAAATCTGCTGTCGCAGTTGTCGCTTCTTCACTGAAATCTGCTTGAGGAGTTTGGATTTCAACTTCTGTTACTTCTTCTGCTTCATTGACAGTCGTTGTCAAAACAGTTTCTGGGAAAATCAAGTCCATATTAGTGATTTTATTCAAATTCGCAAGAACTGTGACATCTACACCCAAGGCTTCTGCAATGGTGCTCAAGGTATCACCATACTGAACGGTATAACTTGTTTTGTTGTCCGTTTTAGTCAAATCATTTTGAATTTGCTCAACACTACGTGCAGTCCAAAGAACTTCTTCTGCTTGGGTTGCCAATACTGAGGCAAATGACAAGGCTACTGTTGACGCTAATAATATTCTTTTCTTCATTCTTTCAAATTCCTTTCAAATGAGTACCTGTCTATGATAACACAAAAAATGCAGAAAAAAAGCCCTCTCGGGCCTATTTAACAGAACTGTCTATTCCTTGTAACAAACTCGGTTACTTGAAATAGTTTGTTAGGTCTCTGTCACAAAACTGACACAATCTTTTTATCGCTCAGCCTTAAAAAAACGGGAAATATCTGCTAACGCTTGAATCCTGTGATTTCCTTCATAAGTCGACTCTAAAAAGTTGATACTTTGAATCTCACTATTCTGGGCAAATTCCACATCCAGAGTCCGATCCCCTATATAATAGGTTTTCTCAGGATCCAACTGATACTTGTCTAACAGATAGATAGCCACTTCCGGATTAGGCTTGCGCGCAAAGCCACTCTGACTGGTTAAAATCTCAGTGAAATAGGACTCCAACCCCAAGTCTCTTAGAATGGAAAAAGCATTGTCTCCCTTATGAGTGTAAACAAAGTTCCGAATCCCTACTTGGTCTGTCCAATCCAACACCTCACGCGCACCTGGCATTAAGACTACCTGGGCATTCTTTTCAGCCAGACTCTGAGCACGCACCTGATTTAGCACTTCCACATCTAGTTTTCTCTCTTCCGCCACCTGCACAAGTAAATCCTGCACAGAAAACTTGAGGATAAACTCTCTCACCTGCTCCTTATCATAAGGAATAGAAAACTGAGCAAAAGTTTCCTCAATCCCTGACAAAATCGCTTCGTAAGAGTCCAATAAAGTCCCGTCTAAATCCCAAATAAAAGCTGTTTTTTGCATTTCCTATCCTTTCAAGCTCATATAACGCTGGTAACGGTAACGTAGAAATAACCAACGAAAACCATTATCCAAAAGGGTTCCAGCCCAAATACCAGGCAAGCCCCAACCAAGAATAATCCCCATCAGATACCCTGTTCCAATACGGATACACCACATTCCTATACTTGTCGCATAAAAGGGAAGCCGAGCATTGCCCAAACCCTGCCAGACTGCTGTATAGATGACTGTTCCTATCGTCATAGGAGTACCAAGTAGTGAAAACAGTGTCACTAGAACACTAGCCTCAACCGCTAGAGGATCAGTCGTATAGAGATGAGTTAGTGGTACACCCAAGGCATAGATACTGAAGGTCAAGGGCAACATGAGAAGCAGAGAAAGCCAAAAGGATTGCTTGCTCAAACTAGCTACTCTTTCCCAATTATCCTCTCCAACTGCTCGAGCTACCAGCATGACCGTCGCTGTCGCAACACCAAAAGCAGGCATATAGTTAAACTGGGTCAAGACTTCTCCGACCGCATTTCCCGCCACTGCCTCCGTTCCAAAAGAAACGACCAAGGCAATGATCACGACATCACCAGCCCGCATCATAAGCCGCTCTCCAGCTGCTGGCAAAGCCAATGTCAATAGTTCCTTATCTAAACCAAAAGTCGGTTTCTCAAAAGGCATCTTTAATTGCGACCACAAAATCACAAGACCAACCAAACGAGACAGAATAGTCCCCCAAGCAACACCATCTATCCCCATATCCAGAACAAAAATAGCTAGACTTGAAAAAAGAATATTCAAGGCATTGGATAAAAAACTAACATAAAGGGGCAAACGTGGATTATGCGTTGCACGAATCAAGGCTCCCAGACTAGTCATTAAACCTAAGAGAACAATTGATCCGCCTACCAAAGATAGATAGAGTCCACCACTCTCAGCTACATCTCTCTCCGTCCCCAAAAGTCCTATCATCTCTTGCCCAGCGAAGATGGACAAAGATCCCAAAAGGAAACTTAATAATAATGTAATCTTCAAGGCCTCAGTCACATGATATGCTAGCATAGATTGATCCTTCTGCCCCAAACTTTTTGAAATAACACTGGAAATAGCAGCTCCCAGAGCGATGAAAATCGCCTGGTAAATCGTGATAATATTGCCAGCTACTGATACACCCGAAATGGCTATCAAGCCCAAATGGGCTACCAAGTAACTGTCCACCATTCCCATGAGCATCTGCAAAAAGTTTTCGCCCATAGCTGGCAAAGCAATATTAAGAATGTCTTTATTTTTCTTAAACAATCCTTCCTCCTGATGAAAAGAAACTCAGTTGGTTTCCCAACCGAGTTTACTCCTTCCGTCTTAAAGTCCTAAATAAGCCTCAACCGCTGCTTGCATATCCGCAGCCGCCACAGTTGTCTTGTGACGAACTGGCGCTGTTTCAAGGCCATCAACTGCTGATGGCACAGCCACTCCTGAGATTTCATGCAATTGAGCCAAAGCTTCAAAGTCAGTTAAGCCTGCTTTTCCTGTTACTGCTTCGACTGCAACCACTGGGAACTTGTAAGGACTAGCTGTTGAAGCAATCACTGTCTTAGTAACATCGTCAGTAGCCACTTGGTATTTCTTATAAACTGCCGAGGCAACCGCCGTATGTGGATCCTCGATATAAGAATCTGACTCATAAACACGCTTGATTTCTGCCGCTGTTTCTTCCTCAGTCGCATATTCAGCTGCAAAGAGGTTAAGAATCTCTGCATCAAAGTCTGTCAACTCATATTGTCCTTGCTTGTTCAAGGCATTCATGAGTTCAGCTGTTTTAACCGCATCATTACCCAAAAGATGGAAAATCAAACGCTCCAAGTTTGAAGATACCAAGATATCCATAGATGGACTAGTTGTTACCTTAAACTCACGCTTCTTGTCGTAAACACGTGTCTTGAAGAAGTCTGTCAAAACATTGTTGTCATTTGAAGCACAGATTAATTTGCCAACTGGTAGGCCGATTTGTTTGGCATAAAAGGCAGCCAAGATATTTCCAAAGTTTCCTGTTGGTACTGTGAAGTTGACCTTATCACCAGCCACAATCTCACCAGTCTTAACCAACTGAGCGTAGGCATAAACATAATAAACAATCTGTGGCACCAAACGACCAATATTCATAGAGTTTGCAGATGAAAATTGCAACTTGTTTGCAGCCAATCTTTCACGAAGAGCCACATCATTAAACATATGCTTCACATTTGTTTGGGCATCATCAAAGTTACCATCAATGGCGATAACATGAGTATTGTCGCCAGTCTGAGTAGTCATTTGCAACTCTTGTACCTTGCTGACACCATCCTTTGGATAAAAGACGATAATCTCAGTACCAGGCACATCCGCAAATCCTGCCATAGCAGCTTTCCCTGTATCACCAGATGTCGCTGTCAAGATGACAATCTTATTTTCCAAACCATGTTTCTTAGCAGCTGTTATCATAAAGTATGGCAAGATAGACAAGGCCATATCTTTAAAAGCAATCGTTGAACCATGGAAAAGTTCCAGGTTGTATTGACCGTCTAATTTCACTAATGGCGCGATAGCTGAAGTATCAAATTTGCTATCATAGGCATTGTTGATACAGTAGTCCAACTCCTCGGCTGTAAAGTCATCTAAAAATGCTGACAAAACTAACTTAGCCACTTCTTGGTAAGAAGCATCTTTCAATTTGTCAAAGTCCAAATCTACCTTTGGGTAAGTAAGCGGGGTAAACAAACCACCATCCGTTGCCAAACCTTGCAAAATTGCTTGACTAGCAGTTACTGTATTGTTGGCATCACGCGTTGATTGATAAACTAATGTCATTACTCTCTATCCTTTATCTATAGTCTCATCCATTATATCATGATTTTTCAGAAAATTCTCCTTTTATAATAGAAATTATAGTCCCAATTCTTCTTTCAAAGGCTGTAAATAGGTCATTTCTTGCTTATTTCTCATCTTCAATCCTTCCTCAGCTAACAGAAGTAAGTTTTTTGAAAACTCTATAATCGCAGTTTCTTCCTGATCTGTAAGCTTTTTCTTAGAAAATTGTCGTCTTAAAGACTTATAATTTCTCCCAAATGCTTCAAAGAAAGGTGCTGTTTCTAAGTAATCTTCTAACTTATCTAAATTAACCAACAATCCTAAGTGAAAAGCTGCTGAAGCGAAGGTTCTATCTAGAGATTGAGTACACACACTACGAAACTCAACTGTTCCGCGAGTCGTTAAGTCTTGGTACTGATAACTACGATGAGTTTCAAAATCTTTCTCTTGAGGGGAAATAAGAATATCATCCCCATTAAGAGAAAATGCTTGGATTTCAGGTGTAGCCAAATAGTCCCTAGCCTGAATCGGATAAAAATAATAGGTTTGTCCATCACGTCCCGCAGTAAAAATTGCAGAATGATCTAGATAATCAAAAAAATCATCCTCATCTTTAAAGAGGCTAGCATTGACACCAACATTCTCTGGATAGATACCATGCATCGATTCTTCCCAGAAAATATCTCTTGAGATTTTTGTATCCCAATCCACACCTGTAAACTCAGAGTTTGCAAATAAATAAGCCTTAGCCCCTTCAATTTGGGTAAAAGCATTAATCACTCGTAAGTAGTTAGACTTTGAAACATCCAACTGAACCTGACTCCCACAAATAAACGCTCCGTATTCAGGGAAATGATGTAAATCTGATTTAGTAACATTTCTACTCAAATTCAAATAATCCATCAACATCTGATAGCGTGGATAAGCCACTGGACAATTCTCATTTTTATCCCAGTCAGGATGAATACCGCAGCCAACGATAGCATGATTGGATTCGCCTAATTTTCTCTGAATTACATCCATATAATTATTAAAACGATTTTCGACCTCCTGAATTGTTTCGGCCTTACCAAATGCAAACTCAATCGTTGTATAGGAAACTTCAAATAAAATAGCATCCTGACTTATCTGATCCACTAACTGGATAGGACATCCTAAATAATCTACCTTTTCTACAGTGAAATCCAAAGTGGAAACTAAGTATCTGAATAAGTTCTTAATAACTTCAACATTTGTAGCATCCCCTTCTAAATTTGCAACAGGATATTCCAGCTCAACTCCAATAAACAATTTAGGATTTTCTTTAATATTTTTCAAATACCGATGTTTTAATAAATCGATAGAACGAGACATACTATCCTACACTTTCTTAATCTAAATAAAATTTGAATAACTATAATTATAGCAAAAATAATATAAAAAAGGAACGAAGATTAACTACGTTCCTTAGCTCTTTACTATACCGGCGGCCGGGGTCGAACCGGCACGTCCTTGCGGACACTGGATTTTGAGTCCAGCGCGTCTGCCAATTCCGCCACGCCGGCAAATAGTAACTGGGGTAGCTGGATTCGAACCAACGCATGAGGGAGTCAAAGTCCCTTGCCTTACCGCTTGGCTATACCCCAATAATATAAAATAGGCGAGTGATGGGGATCGAACCCACGCATGCCAGAGCCACAATCTGGTGTGTTAACCACTTCACCACACCCGCCATAATTCTATTAACACGGGCAGTAGGAATTGAACCCACACTGAAGGTTTTGGAGACCTTAGTTCTACCTTTAAACTATGCCCGTAAAATGGAAGGGGAGGGATTCGAACCCCCGAACCCGAAGGAGCGGATTTACAGTCCGCCGCGTTTAGCCTCTTCGCTACCCTTCCAAAATATATAAA
>NZ_AICU01000061.1:0-21220 GCF_000257865.1 Streptococcus mitis SK575
AAGCTAGCCGTAGGTTGCTCAAAACACTGTTTTGAGGTTGTAGATGAAACTGACGAAGTCAGCTCAAAACACTGTTTTGAGGTTGCAGATAGAACTGACGAAGTCAGTAACATATACCTACGGCAAGGCGAAGCTGACGTGGTTTGAAGAGATTTTCGAAGAGTATGACCAGCTTGCGAGCTGGTCTTTGTGCTCTTTTCACAGTCTCATCAACCAGTTAATCGATTGTTCTATTTTTTACCCCCAAAACCTTGGAAAAGGCTTTCTTTTGTGATATACTTCACATATAAAAACAAGAGAGCTCGTCACACTCGACTCTGTTGACAAAAAATCAATCCAGTCCTGTTTCTCCTGCTCTCAGTTAATATCAAGGAGGATAGCTATGAAAGCTGTTGTTGTAAATCCAGTAAGCACTGGTGTTGCTGTTGAAGAAAAAGTACTCCGTCCACTTGAAACTGGGGAAGCACTTGTAGAAATTGAATACTGTGGTGTTTGCCACACTGACCTCCACGTTGCCCATGGTGACTTTGGTCAAGTACCAGGCCGTGTTCTAGGACATGAAGGTGTTGGTATCGTTAAAGAAATTGCCCCAGATGTAAAAAGCCTTAAAGTCGGCGACCGCGTCAGCGTTGCTTGGTTCTTTGAAGGATGTGGCACTTGCGAATACTGTACTACTGGCCGTGAAACCCTTTGCCGTACAGTGAAAAATGCCGGCTACTCAGTAGATGGTAGTATGGCTGAACAATGTATCGTAACTGCAGACTATGCTGTTAAAGTTCCTGACGGACTTGATCCAGCCCAAGCTTCATCTATCACATGTGCTGGTGTAACAACCTATAAAGCTATAAAAGAAGCAAAAGTTGAACCAGGTCAATGGGTTGTTCTTTACGGCGCTGGTGGTCTTGGTAACCTAGCTGTTCAATATGCTAAAAAAGTATTCAATGCTCATGTCATCGCAGTTGATATCAATAACGACAAACTTGCCCTTGCAAAAGAAGTAGGAGCTGACATTGTTATTAACGGCCTCGAAGTTGAAGATGTACCTGGACTCATCAAGGAAAAAACTGATGGCGGAGCTCATTCAGCTGTCGTAACTGCTGTGTCTAAAGTTGCCTTCAACCAGGCTGTTGACTCAGTTCGTGCTGGTGGTCGCGTAGTCGCTGTTGGTCTTCCTTCTGAAATGATGGAACTTAGCATCGTCAAAACCGTTCTAGATGGAATCCAAGTCATCGGTTCTCTCGTTGGAACTCGTAAAGACTTGGAAGAAGCCTTCCAATTCGGTGCAGAAGGTTTAGTAGTTCCAGTTGTTCAAAAACGTCCAATAGAAGATGCTGTAGCCATTTTCGACGAAATGGAAAAAGGTCAAATTCAAGGACGTATGGTACTCGACTTCACCCACTAATCTAATAAAAACCTATTTTAAAAGTTGGAATACGCTTCCAACTTTTTTATATTAAATTTTTAAATAAGGATTCAAAAAAACTTCTCTAAAACTCAATATATCAATATTTTCAGATGTAATCTTTTTAATTATTTTATGATAAATAGTTGATTTTTAGATGAAAACGGTTTATACTTAAAAAGTCTTAAAGTTTTCTTAAAAGAAAACTGAAACAACAAAAAGGAGGAATGACAATAATGAGTATCGGAATCATTATTGCGAGCCACGGCGAATTTGCTGCGGGTATTCATCAGTCAGGATCTATGATCTTTGGTGAACAAGAAAAGGTTCAAGTTGTAACCTTTATGCCAAATGAAGGTCCTGATGATCTATACGCTAAGTTTAATAACGCTGTTGCTGCATTTGACGCAGAGGATGAGGTTCTAGTTTTGGCTGACCTTTGGAGTGGATCTCCATTTAACCAAGCTAGTCGCGTGATGGGAGAAAATCCTGAGCGTAAGTTTGCCATCATCACAGGACTTAACTTACCGATGTTAATTCAAGCCTACACAGAGCGCCTCATGGACGCTGCTGCAGGTGTAGATAAAGTCGCTGCGAATATCATTAAAGAAGCCAAAGATGGCATCAAAGCTCTTCCAGAAGAGCTAAACCCAGTTGAGGAAGTAGCAAGCGCTGCAGCTGCTCCAGTTGCCCAAGCTGCTATCCCAGAAGGAACTGTCATCGGAGACGGTAAACTCAAAATCAACCTTGCCCGTCTAGACACTCGTTTACTTCACGGTCAGGTTGCAACTGCTTGGACTCCAGATTCAAAAGCAGACCGTATCATCGTTGCTTCAGATAACGTAGCTAAAGACGAATTACGTAAAGAATTGATTAAACAAGCAGCTCCAGGTAAAGTGAAAGCAAACGTTGTTCCTATCCAAAAACTAATCGACGTTGCAAAAGATCCTCGCTTCGGAGAAACACATGCCCTTATCTTGTTTGAAACACCTCAAGATGCCCTTCGTGCTATCGAAGGTGGCGTGCCAATCAAAACTCTTAATGTTGGATCAATGGCTCACTCAACTGGTAAAACAATGGTTAACAACGTTTTGTCTATGGATAAAGAAGACGTTGCTACATTTGAAAAAATGCGTGACCTTGGTGTTGAATTTGATGTACGTAAAGTACCAAACGACACGAAAAAAGATTTGTTTGACTTGATCAACAAAGCAAACGTGCAATAATCGATTTTATGAAAGGATTTTAAAGATGTCTATTATTTCTATGGTTTTAGTAGTCGTTGTAGCCTTCCTAGCAGGTCTTGAAGGTATCCTCGACCAGTTCCAATTCCATCAACCAATCGTAGCTTGTACCCTTATCGGTCTTGTTACTGGTAACCTTGAAGCAGGGATTATCCTTGGTGGTTCTCTTCAAATGATCGCCCTTGGTTGGGCTAACATCGGAGCTGCCGTAGCTCCTGACGCTGCTCTTGCTTCTGTTGCTGCTGCCATTATCATGGTTCTTGGTGGCGACTTTACTAAGACAGGTATCGGTGTTGCCCAAGCGGTTGCTATCCCTCTTGCAGTTGCTGGTCTATTCTTGACTATGATTGTCCGTACACTCTCTGTCGGATTGGTTCACACTGCTGATGCTTCTGCTAAAAAAGGTGACTTCAAAGCAGTTGAACGTGCTCACTTTGTCGCACTTCTTCTTCAAGGTCTTCGTATTGCAGTCCCTGCAGCACTCCTTCTAATGGTACCAACTGAAACAGTACAAAGCATTCTAAATGCTATGCCTGATTGGCTCAAAGATGGTATGGCTATCGGTGGTGGTATGGTCGTTGCCGTTGGTTACGCTATGGTTATCAACATGATGGCAACTCGTGAAGTATGGCCATTCTTCGCTATCGGTTTCGTGCTTGCTGCCGTGTCAGATATTACTCTAATCGGATTTGGTGCTATCGGTGTTGCTATCGCTCTTATCTACCTTCACCTTTCTAAAACTGGTGGAAATGGTGGCGGAGGAGCCGCAACTTCTAACGACCCAATCGGCGATATCCTAGAAGACTACTAAGATAAGAAAGGACTGAAAACATCATGACTGAAAAACTTCAATTAACTAAATCAGATCGTAAAAAAGTTTGGTGGCGTTCAACTTTCTTACAAGGTTCTTGGAACTATGAACGTATGCAAAACTTGGGTTGGGCTTACTCATTAATTCCAGCTCTTAAAAAACTCTACACTAAAAAAGAAGATCAAATCGCTGCTCTTGAACGCCATCTTGAGTTCTTCAACACTCACCCATACGTAGCCGCTCCAATCATGGGGGTTACTCTTGCACTTGAAGAAGAACGTGCTAACGGTGTTGAAATTGATGATGCTGCTATCCAAGGGGTTAAAATCGGTATGATGGGACCTCTTGCTGGTATCGGTGACCCAGTATTCTGGTTTACAGTACGCCCAATCCTTGGATCACTCGGTGCTTCACTTGCCCTTACTGGTAATATCTTAGGTCCAATCCTCTTCTTCGTTCTTTGGAACTTGATTCGTATGTCATTCTTGTGGTATACACAAGAGATTGGATACAAGGCTGGATCAGAAATCACTAAAGATATGTCTGGCGGTATCCTCCAAGACATCACTAAAGGTGCTTCTATCCTTGGTATGTTCATTCTTGCTGTCCTTGTTCAACGTTGGGTAAATATTAAATTTGCTTTCGATGTTGCCAAAGTTCAACTAGATGAAAAAGCTTATATCCAGTGGGATAAATTGCCAGAAGGATCTAAAGGTATCCAAGAAGCATTCGCACAAGTAGGACAAGGATTATCTCAAACATCTGAAAAAGTTACTACTTTCCAACAAAACTTGGATATGTTGATTCCTGGACTATCAGGACTACTCCTTACTTTCCTTTGCATGTACTTGCTTAAGAAAAAAGTATCTCCAATCACTATTATCCTTGCACTCTTCGCAGTGGGTATTGTGGCACATGTTCTTCACATCATGTAATCAAGCAACTTAAAAGGAATCAGGTTCTAAAATCTGATTCCTTTTTTCTATACTTTTATTCGGCCAAGGCACCCATTGGATCCCATGGTGCGAGTACAATTGGTTCTGCTTCATAGGCAGCTTGTTCTTCTGCTGTCAGCAATTCCTTACGGACAACGATTTGGTAAGTGTATTCGTCCATCCAAGCGTCTGAGGCAACAAAGTAACCATCTGTACCGACCTTGTCTCCCCATGAGTTTTCAACCTTCCACTTGGTTGACTTGCCATTTTCGTCCAAATCAACACCTGTCAAGACCATAGCGTGGGTCATTAAGCTTTCACTATAGTCCAAACGTCCAGCCTTATCTTGAGTGAGTTTAATATCCATGCTTGATTCAAAGTCATAAACATCTGTCGCAAGGATTCCAGCTTTACGGTTGCTGAGCTGACCGACATCTGAACCAAACCAAACAGTCTCACCTGCTTGCATTTGGGCAATCGCCAATTCTTTCAAGCGCTCCATCGGAACGTTGATGTAGCGAACCGCACGGCTACCAACCACATTTCCTAACATCTCAACTGTGTAAGATTGGCCGTAAGGCTTATCAGCAGTTGGAGCATTGATAACAGAAACATAATCTTCTAGAGGAAGATTGACATATTTCTTGTAAAACTCTTGTGGTGTAATGCCCTTTTCACTTTGGTAGTTGTTATCCTTATCGCGATAAGCAAAGTCAAATGTACGTGGTGGAAGACCCAATGACATAGCAAGGAAGTTAAAAATTTCTTGCAAGAGGTCTTCTTTCTTAGCTTGAACAGTCGCTTGATCAGCACCTGAAGCTAATAGATCACGTAAAATTTGAGCATCTTGACGAAGCAATTTGTTGAGAATGGCATTTAGCTCACGGCTGCTGCTAGATGAAACAGACTCAGGGTAAACTGACTTAGGTACGACACCGTATTTCTCAAAAAGGGCAACGACCATATCCCATTGACCACCATCTTGTTGAGGTGTTTGAAGTAGGAATTTAACCTTACGGCTAGTTAGGTCTTGGTCTGCAGTCGCAATCACTTGCTCTAAGAACCAGTTTGATTTTTCATACTTATCCCAGAAAAATGTGTGGGCCTGTGATAACTCAAAATTTTCTAGTTTGTATTGAGAAATGAGTTTGTGGCGGAAGGTGTTGAGAGCCGCAAACATCCAGCAACGACCAGACGCTTTCTGGTTAGTAACCTTGTCCTTGGTCAAATCCAATGAAAAAACAGGGGTGTTGTCTACATGGCTTTGGCGACGTTCTAGAGCTGCAAAAATTCCATTGTGACTAGCAGCATTTTCAATCGCTTGGTATTTTACATTTGCTTCATAATTGGCAAATAGTTTATCAGTAAATGATTCTTGAATCGCGTTCATAGATTCCTCCTTTTATTCTACAGTCTATTATAACTCTTTTTACAAAGGAAGCAACTGAAAAACATAAAAGGCAAGGACATTCTCCCTCACCTTTTCGAATATAAATCCAATTAAGCAATACTTGCAAGGAGAATCTCTAATTCTTTCTTGGTCAAGCGACGCCATTCTCCTCGTTGCAAGCTTTCATCTAAAATCAGAGTTCCCATAGTCAAACGTTGCAAGTCTACTACTTCCTTGCCGCAGTAGGCCACCATACGCTTGATCTGATGAAACTTCCCTTCTGCAATGGTCACACGGATTTGGCTCTGATTCTTTTCTGTATCTGTGGAAAGAATCTCCAGTCTAGCGGGTTGACAGGTAAAGTCTTTGAGCGGAATGCCCTTGGCAAATATCTCCACATCTTCTTGGGCCATAATTCCCTTGACCTGAGCCAAATAGGTCTTGTCCACATGATGCTTGGGTGAAAGAAGAGCATGGGCAAGCTTGCCGTCATTGGTCAAGAGCAAAAGACCATGCGTGTCAATATCCAAGCGCCCTACTGGGAAAACTTCCTTGCTCCGAGCCAAGTCATCCAACAAGTCCAACACCGTTCTGTGTTTAGGATCTTCAGTCGCTGAAATAACCCCTTGGGGCTTGTTCATCATGTAGTAGACAAACTCTTCATACTCCAACACTTGCCCATCAAAGCGAATCTCATCTATTTTTTCATCAATCTGCAATTTAGCCGATTTTTCTTTTTTACCATTTACAGTCACACGCCCAGCCTTGAGCAAGTTTTTGACCTCAGTCCGGCTCCCCACAGCGCAGGCAACTAAAAATTTATCTAATCTCATAGAACTATTATATCATATCAAAAGGAGGCTGTCTCAATGACCAACCTCCTTTTCGTTTCAGATTTAAGAAATTAACTTCCTCGTCTCCAGAAAATCGCTAAGACAATCATGGAACCTATTACTGCCGGAATAATGGCAGTTCCTGCTATTATCGGTCCCCAAGTCCCAAAAAGCAAGTGGCCTATAAAGGCACCAATCCAGCCGAGAAACATTTTCCCAAAACATCCCATTCGCTCTCCACGATTGGTTAGAGTACCTGCTAAAAATCCCACTAGGAGACCGACGAACATACTTCCTAACATATTATCTCCTTAATTTGCCCAATCTCCGTTACGAAAGAGTGGTACACGTGTCCCATCCTCACGGATACCATCGATATCCATTTGGTTAGAACCAATCATAAAGTCTACGTGAACATCTGAACGGTTAAGTCCCGCAGCTTCAAGCTCTTCTTCACTCATCTCTGCACCACCAACGACGCTAGTCGCATAGGCTGCACCGATAGCCAAGTGGTTTGAAGCATTCTCATCGAAAAGGGTGTTAAAGAAGGTAATGCCTGACTGAGAAATTGGGCTTGGATCTGGTACCAAGGCACATTCACCCAAGGCACGCGCACCCGCATTTTCAAAGACAAGATCTTTCATAACCTGATCACCCTTCTCAGCAGTGATATCTACGATTTGTCCATCCTTAAAGGTCACCTTAATGCCTTCGATGATATTTCCGTTATAGCTAAGTGGTTTTGTAGAGGTTACATAACCATCTGCACGACGGAAGTCAGGCGCTGTGAAGATTTCCTCAGTCGGCATATTTGGCAAGAATCCTTCTCCTTGCGCATTGATAGCACCAGCTGATTCCCAAACGTGGTTCTTCGGCAAACCAAGGGTCAAATCGGTCCCTGGCGCTGTGTAGTGAAGGGCTGAAAATTGCTCTTTATTAAGCATATCGGCCTTGCTCTTGAGGATAGCTGCATGCTCTTCCCAAGCCTTAACAGGATCTGCTTCGTAGACACGGCAAGTTTTGAAAATTTGGTTCCAAAGGAGATCGACTGCTTCTTCATCGCTCGCAGCATTTGGAAAGACTTTCTTAGCCCACTCAAGTCCAGCAGCGGCTGCTACAGTCCAGCTAACCTTGTTGGATTGAGTTGCGATACGCATTGGCTTCATGGCAAGTCCCATAGCTTTGGCAGAAGCTGATAGCTTGTCAGCATCCACTCCGTTCAAGGCACCTGGATCAGATGAACGAACCCCAAGACGGCTAGCTTTGTTCTCTAAAAGATAGTTCATCTCAGCAATCTTGTATTCTGGCACATTGTCCAAACGCTCCATCGGCGCATGGAGGAATTTCTCACGGTTAATGACATCATCTGTCCACTGAACGATAACCTCATGCGCACCCAAGGCATAAGCTTCTTTGACAATTAAGTGAGCCAACTCACGTTGCTCCACATCGATAGAGAGAGCCAAAGTGTGACCAGGTTGCACATTGATTCCGTTCGCAACCAACAATTTCGCATATTTTTCTAGATTTTCTTTAAAATTTGGTAAAACCATTCTATTCTTCCTTTTCTTTTTGTTTATTTTTCTTTCAAAGCAGAAAATAATCCTGCTAAAGCAATGGCACCAGACAAGAGTGCTGTTGATAGAAGAATTGTTTGATCAGCAAGTTCTAATTGATATTCAAATACCTTCTCAGCCGGCTTATCTTCCGCAAAAATTCTTAGTTTCATGAGAACCCCCTTAAAATTTATTAAAATAAATCACTATGACTTCCTGTCCTAAGCAAGTTTATAATCAATTCTTCCTTGTCTACTTTATAAACCAAAAGCCAATCTGGCTGGATATGGCACTCACGAACTCCTTGAAAATGCTTGGATGCCGTCAATTGATGATCACGATATCTAGCAGGAAGTTCTTTTTCTTGAACAAGAAAATTTAAAACTTCTTCTAATAATTCTGCCTTCAAACCACGCTTCATAGCCAACTTAAAATCTTTTTTAAACTGTTTATGATAACGAATCTTAAGCACGCAAATCCTCCATCAAGTCAGAGACTGATTCAAAGGATTGGCTCATATTACGATTTTGGTCTAAATCCGTTAATACCTCAAGCAACTTCCGACTCTCGTCTAGTCTAACATCGAAAGGTAAACCCTGATATTGAATAGCTTGACGAAGGAAAATATTGATGGCAGTCGTCATATCCATCCCCAGATTATTAAACACCTGTTGGGCCTGCTCCTTAACCTCACTATCCAGACGGATGCTCATACTCGTCTTTGACATACTCTCACCCTCTTTCTATAGACTATTTTAACAAAAAAGAAAGCCAATGTAAATCTATTGGATATACATTAGCCTCTTTGGATAGATGATTAAACAATTTTTTTAAAACAACTCATCAAACAAACTGAGCTGGTTATCCTCTGGCATATTGCCGAGAATCCCCATTTCATCCATCTTTTCAACCAAGGTTGATGAGAGCCCACCACGCTTGCGTAGTTCTGTTTTAGAGAGGAATTCTCCCTCTTCACGCGCTCGCACCAACTGCTTAGCAACGTTCTCTCCTAGACCATCCATTGCTACAAATGGCGGAATGAGGGTATCCCCATCGATAAGGAACTCTGTCGCCTGACTACGATAGAGATCGAGTTTCCCAAACTTGAAACCACGTTCCCACATTTCATTGACAATCTCAAGAGTTGTATAAAGATCAATTTCCACATTAGAGGCTTCATTGTTCTTCCGTTTTTCAGAGATTTCTTCCATTCTGCGCTTGATGGCATCCAAGCCCGCACCCATAGTCTTGATATCAAAAGCCTTAGCACGTATTGAGAAGTAAGCACAGTAATAATAAATGGGATGGTGAACCTTGAAGTAGGCCACACGCAAGGCCATCATAACGTAGGCTGCCGCATGGGCTTTAGGGAACATATACTTAATTTTCCCACAGGATTCGATATACCACTCTGGCACCTTATTAGCCTTCATGGCTTCGATATAGCCATTTCTCTCCTCTTCGGAAATCTTGAGCCACAAGCCCTTACGTACCCGTTCCATGATGGTAAAGGCCATCTTAGGTTCGAGACCAGCATGCATGAGGTAAACCATGATGTCGTCCCGACAACCGATAACAGTCGATAGATCTGCTATTCCTTGCTTAATCAGATCTTGAGCATTGCCCAGCCAAACGTCAGTACCGTGGGACAGTCCAGACAGCTGAAGCAATTCCGCAAAAGTCGTCGGATGGGTTTCATCGACCATCCCACGTACAAAGTTGGTTCCAAATTCTGGAATCCCCAGCATACCTGTCGGAGTTCCGATTTGTTCAGGAGTTACACCTAGTACATCCGTCCCAGAAAAGAGAGCCATCACGCCTTCGTCATCCATAGGGATTTCATTAGGGTCAATACCAGACAAGTCCTGAAGTTTTCGAATCATAGTCGGATCATCATGTCCCAGTACATCGAGTTTGAGGACGTTCTCATCGATATCGTGGAAGTTAAAGTGAGTCGTCTGCCATTCAGCCGTCACATCATCTGCTGGATACTGGACAGGCGTAAAGTCGTAGACATCCATGTAGTTAGGAATAACAACGATTCCCCCTGGGTGTTGTCCTGTCGTTCGTTTGACACCAGCTGCACCTTGAGCAAGACGTTCCACCTCTGCATCGCGATAAAACTTGCCATAATCTCGCTCATAGCCCTTGACAAATCCATAAGCGGTCTTGGCAGCCACCGTACCAACCGTTCCTGCACGGAAGGCATATTCCTCACCAAAGATATCACGCACATCCAAGTGGGCGCTAGGCTGGTCTTCTCCCGAGAAGTTCAAGTCAATATCAGGAACCTTGTCTCCATCAAAACCAAGGAAGGTCTCGAACGGAATATCCTGGCCATTTTTACTGAGTTTGTGACCACATTTTGGACAGTCCTTATTGGGCATATCAAATCCTGAACCATACGAACCATCGGTAATAAATTCGCTGTACTGACACTGACCACAGACATAGTGAGGAGAGAGAGGATTGACCTCTGTAATCCCAATCATAGTCGCAACGAAACTAGATCCTACAGACCCACGAGAACCAACCAAGTAACCCCGTTCATTGGAACGTTGCACCAACATCTGGGAAGCTAGATAAATCACAGCAAATCCATTCCCCAGTATAGATGTTAATTCTTTTTCAATCCGCAAATCGACAATATCTGGCAGTGGATTTCCATAAATCTCAAAAGCTTTCTTGTAGGTCAATTCAGCGACCGTTTCTTCAGCCTTGTCGATGAAGGGCGTGTACAAGTCCCCCTTAACAACCTCAACAGGTTCAAAGATATCTGCCAAGGCATTGGTGTTTTCAATAACCAATTTACGAGCTAATTCCTCTCCCAAGAAGGCAAATTCATCCAACATCTCATTAGTCGTTCTAAAATGAGCCTTTGGAAGTGGTGCTGGTTGGGCATGTTCTCCATGACCGATAGTTCGGTTAATCATAGCCCCCTGTCCCAAACTACGGACGATAATTTCACGATAAATCTCTTCTTCCGGTTCGATATAGTGGACATTTCCCGTAGCAAGAACAGGCTTGCCAAGGCGGTCTCCAACCTCTATCAAACTCTTGATAATGGTCTGGAGTTCCTCCATATCCTTGACCTGCTCCTTGGCAATCAAGGGAGCATAGATAGCTGGTGGCATGACCTCAATAAAGTCGTAATACTTGGCCACCTCAACCGCTGCATCCACACCTTGGGAAACGACTGCATCAAAAACTTCACCTTCTGCACAGGCTGACCCTAAAATCAAACCTTCCCGATGAGCATCTAGAACTGTTCTCGGAATCCGTGGCACCCCTTCAAAGTACTTGGTATTGGACAAAGAAACCAGTTTAAAGATATTTTTTAGACCTACCTGATTCTTGACATAAATGGTCGCATGTTTAATCCGAGCTTTTTTATAAGAATCTGGACTAATCAAATCAATATTAAGTCTAACTAGATCGGTCACACCATGTTTTTCTGCTACCTCTTTGATAAAGATGAAGAGCAGACGACCAGTAGCTTCCGCATCGTAGTTGGCCATGTGGTGATGTTCTAAGGCCACACCAAAACGCTTGGTCAAAGGTCCCAAACCATGACGCTTATACTCAGGATAGAGGTTTCTAGCAAACTCTAACGTATCGATAACTGGCTGACTAATCCTTGGAAGACCATGACGCTCATAGTTGGCATTCATAAATCCAACGTCAAAGGTAGCATTGTGGGCAACTAAGACCGTATTCTTGCAGAATTCTTGGAATTCTTGCAAAACTTGTTTCAGTGGTTTGGCATTTTTGACATGGTCATCTGTAATTCCAGTCAACTCAGTAGTAAAAGCTGACAAGGAATGTCCAGGATTGATAAATTCATCAAATTCAGCAATAACATTCCCCTTGTACATCTTAGAGGCCGCAACCTGAATCAAATCATTATAGATAGCTGAAAGCCCCGTCGTTTCCACGTCAAAGACCACGTAGGTCGCTTCCGACAAGTCCATCTCCACTTCGTTGTAGACGATAGGGACACGGTCCTCCACGATATTGGCTTCCATACCATAGATCAGCTGGATTCCCGCTTTCTTAGCCGCCTTATAGCCATGTGGGAAGGACTGAACATTTCCATGGTCTGTGATGGCAACCGCCTTGTGTCCCCACTTAGCAGCTGTCGCAACGATTTCTTCTACCTCTGGTAGTGCATCCATGGTCGACATATTAGTATGAGCATGAAACTCAACCCGTCGTTCTCCTTCTGGCATCAAATCCTTCCGCTCATAGTGAACAACTTCCTGCACGTCTTGCACGTTCATAGTCAAATCGCGTGTGAAGTTATTCATCTCCACATTCCCACGAACTCGGAGCCAAGAATTCTTCTTGATAAGGTCAAATTTCTGGGCCTCTTCCTCATTCTTAAACCACTTTTGCATAGAAAAACTTGAAGTATAGTCGGTCATTTTAAAGTTGATCAAAACGCGCCCTGTTCTGGTCACTTTTTGCTCCACATCAAAAACAACCCCTTCAAAGACCAAACGATTTTCCTCCGTCGTCACTTCGATCATAGGAGTAATCTCTGCCTTATCTAGCTTGGGTTTAGCTGCAGCTTTTTTAGCTTGAAAATCAAAGGCTGGTTTCTCTTCAGCTGGAGGTGGTGCCATCTGTTCTAGTTGTTCCATAGCACGGAGCGCTTCCTCATTGGCCGCTTGAACAATCTGCTCATTTTCAGCATGAAAGGCCTCTTCCTGCTCTTGAGTCAGCACATCATTTTTCTCTACTTGACAGTTGAAAGTTGGAAAGCCAAACTTTTCAAGTTGTTTGGCTAAATTAGGAAGATGATTCTTCTTAAAATGTTCCTTATCAATCGCCTCAGAGCCTTCAATAAAGAGTTGATTGCCCTCAGTACGAACTTGCAGATTCTGGTAAAGGGACTTAAAACCTTGGCTAGCACATGGCCCCTCAGAGAAAGCCTCCTTATAGTAGGACTGCAAGAGTTGATTTGAAAATTCTTGAGACCGAGCCTTAATTTCGAAAACAGCTTTATTGCCTGTCTTAGAAAATTCTTCGCTCAAACCTTTCTTTAATTCTAAAAAGATTTCAATCGGTAAAATATTAGAAAATACGAAATGAAACTCCCATACCTTACTAATTTTATGAACCACAACTCGCTCAATATCAGCCTGTGATAAAACAGGATCCTGTCTCATTTCAGCAGATATCCCCAGTTGATTCATTAAAATTTCAAAACTGTTTGACATTCATTTTCCTCACATTATTCTCCTACTATTTTACCATATTTAGAGGTATTTTCTAAAGACAAAAGGAAGCCACTAAGTGACTTCCTTCTAAAGTGAGGACAGATTAGTCTTCACCTTTGTTTTTCTTAATGATTTCTTCTTGTACTGACTTAGGTACATCTTCGTAGTGGTCAAATACCATCATGAATGTACCACGTCCTTGAGATGCAGAACGAAGAACTGTTGCGTAACCGAACATTTCAGCAAGTGGAACGTAAGCACGAACGATTTGGCTGTTACCGTGAGCTTCCATACCATCTACACGTCCACGACGAGCAGTTACGTGACCCATAACATCACCAAGGTTTTCTTCTGGAACAGTGATTGTTACAAGCATCATTGGCTCAAGGATAGCTGGTTGTGCTGATTTAGCAGCTTCTTTAAGGGCAAGTGAAGCCGCGATCTTGAAGGCAGTTTCAGATGAGTCGACATCGTGGTATGAACCATCGTAAAGCTTAGCTTTAACGTCAACCATTGGGTAACCTGCAAGAACACCGTTAGCCATAGATTCTACCAAACCTTTTTCAACCGCTGGGATAAATTCACGAGGAACCACACCACCGACGATTGCGTTTTCGAATTCGAATCCTTTACCTTCTTCATTTGGAGTAAATTCAATCCATACATCACCGAATTGACCTTTACCACCAGACTGACGTTTGAAGAATCCACGTGCTTGAGTAGAAGCGCGGAATGTTTCACGGTAAGATACTTGAGGAGCACCTACGTTCGCTTCAACTTTGAACTCACGACGCATACGGTCAACAAGGACGTCAAGGTGAAGCTCACCCATACCAGAGATAACTGTTTCACCAGTTTCAACGTTTGTTTCAACGCGGAATGTTGGATCTTCTTCAGCCAATTTTTGAAGAGCGATACCCATCTTGTCTTGGTCAGCTTTAGATTTTGGCTCAACCATCAATTGGATAACTGGTTCTGGAACGTTGATTGACTCAAGAATGATTTTAGCTTTTTCATCTGTCAATGAGTCACCAGTTGTAGTATCTTTCAAACCAACGGCAGCAGCGATATCACCTGAGTAAACAGTATCGATTTCTTGACGGCTGTTAGCGTGCATTTGAAGGATACGTCCGATACGTTCACGTTTACCTTTAGAAGTGTTCAATACGTATGAACCTGATTGAAGAACACCTGAGTAAACACGGAAGAATGTCAAACGACCTACAAATGGGTCAGTCATGATCTTGAAGGCAAGAGCTGCAAATGGCTCTTCGTCAGATGCTGGACGAGTTTCTTCTTCGTCTGTATCTGGGTTAACACCTTTGATCGCTGGAATGTCAAGTGGGCTTGGAAGGTAGTCAATAACCGCATCAAGCATCAATTGAACACCTTTATTCTTGAAGGCTGAACCACACAATACTGGGAAGAATTCAACGTTGATAGTCGCTTTACGGATACCAGCTTTCAATTCTTCGTTAGTGATTTCTTCACCTTCGAGGTATTTCATCATCAATTCTTCGTCAGTTTCAGCAACTGCTTCAATCAATTTTTCACGGTATTCTTGAGCTTGGTCAAGGTATTCAGCTGGGATGTCTTCTTCAAGGATATCTGTACCAAGATCGTTCGTATAGATTTCAGCTTTCATCTTGATCAAGTCGATGATACCACGGAAGTCATCTTCAGAACCGATTGGCAATTGGATTGGGTGTGCGTTTGCTTGAAGACGATCGTGAAGTGTGCTTACAGAGTAAAGGAAGTCAGCACCGATTTTGTCCATTTTGTTGGCAAATACGATACGTGGAACTCCATACTCAGTTGCTTGACGCCAAACTGTTTCAGTTTGAGGCTCAACACCTGATTGTGAGTCAAGAACGGTAACCGCACCATCCAATACACGAAGAGAACGTTGTACTTCGATTGTGAAGTCCACGTGTCCTGGTGTGTCGATGATGTTTACGCGGTGGTTGTTCCATTGAGCTGTTGTCGCAGCAGATGTGATAGTGATACCACGTTCTTGCTCTTGCTCCATCCAGTCCATTTGTGACGCACCTTCGTGAGTTTCACCGATTTTGTGGATTTTACCAGTGTAGTAAAGAATACGCTCAGTAGTTGTTGTTTTACCAGCATCGACGTGAGCCATGATACCGATATTACGAGTTTTTTCAAGTGAAAATTCGCGTGCCATGAGGTTTGTTTCTCCTATTTATTTTTGATTTCTATTCTATTATAACATGATTTTAATAAAAACGGATAGGCAGGACCTACCCGTTCTCAATGTTTTCATGCTATTGTTGGTTTCAACTTACGAGATGGTAAGTTGAGTTATAGCTAATACTAATCGATTTAGCTAATTTGAACCCGGGCTAAAAGCTCGGAAAATAGATAAGCTCTCCTAGAATCTTTGATTCTTCGTCAAGCTTCCTAATTTTCAGTCGCTTTTTTAACGCCCTTAGTATCTTAATCTTACCAACGGAAGTGTGCGAATGCACGGTTAGCTTCAGCCATACGGTGAGTGTCTTCACGTTTCTTAACAGCTGCACCAGTGTTGTTAGCAGCATCCAAGATTTCTTTTGCAAGACGGTCTTGCATTGTGTGTTCACCACGAAGACGAGCGATTGTTACCAACCAACGAAGTCCAAGTGTTGTACGACGTTCTGGACGAACTTCAACTGGGACTTGGTAGTTAGAACCACCAACACGACGTGCACGTACTTCAAGTACAGGCATGATGTTTTCCATAGCTGTTTCAAATACTTCAAGTGCATCGTTTCCAGTAGCTTCTTTGATTTGCTCAAAGGCACCGTAAACGATTGAAGCAGCTGTACCACGTTTACCATCAAGCATAACGCGGTTGATAAGACGAGTAACTAGTTGTGAATTGTAAAGCGGATCTGGCAATACGTCACGTTTTGGAGCTCTATTTTTACGACTCATTTCTCTTTATCCCCTTTCCTTATGCTTTTGGACGTTTAGTACCGTATTTAGAACGGCCTTGTTTACGATCGTTAACACCTGCAGTATCAAGTGCACCACGGACGATATGGTAACGTACCCCTGGAAGGTCTTTTACACGTCCACCACGAAGAAGCACCACGCTGTGCTCTTGCAAGTTGTGTCCGATACCTGGGATGTAGGCAGTAACTTCGATAAGGTTGCTCAAACGTACACGAGCGAATTTACGAAGGGCTGAGTTAGGTTTTTTAGGTGTCATTGTTCCAACACGAGTTGCAACACCACGTTTTTGTGGTGAAGAAACGTTTGTTTGAACTTTTTTATGACTGTTGTAACCAACGTTCAAAGCTGGTGATTTAGATTTTTCTACTTTTGATTTACGCGGTTTGCGAACCAATTGGTTAATTGTAGGCATCTACATTCTCCTGTGTTTTTTTATTTTTGGTGATGATACACTTGGTGACAGCTATCATCTGTGTGTACTTTTGCAACATTTGTCAGCACGTCCCTGTACACTCTTGAGAGACCAAAAGTAAAAAGTACCGTCTATTATTGTAACAAAATTTTCTATTGGTTGTCAAGATATTTTTCTTTTTTATTGTTAATTTTAGCTCTTTTGTAGTGCCTCCTAAAAAAAGAAAAAGGAGGAAACCAAGCCCTCCTTAAGTTACAAAATTGTTTGATTGAATAATTTCAATTTTAGTACATAATGGTTTTCGAGATATGATAGTATCACAACCAACCAGATTCTTTCGCGATATTAGCTGCCTCTGTTCGATTACCAGCATCTAATTTAGAAAGAATATTGGTGACATAGTTTCGGACTGTTCCGTTGGATAGATAGAGTTTGTCTGCAATTTCTTGGTTAGAGAAGCCCTGAGCAATTCCCTTTAAAACAGCAATCTCTTGTTCTGTCAACGGATTGGGATGCGTCATCACCACTTCCATCAATTCAGGCGAATACTCCTTGCGTCCCTCTAGGACGGTGTGCAAGGTTTGCATGAGGTCTGCAATGTTTCTTTCTTTTAATACATAAGCATCTACTCCAGCCTTGACCGCACGTTCAAAATACCCAGGACGCTTGAAGGTAGTCACCACAACCACCTTTATTTCTAGATTTCCTGCTCGTATCCACTCCAAGACTTCAAGACCTGTCTTAACAGGCATTTCTACGTCAAGGATGGCAATATCTACAGACTCCTTTTCTAATAGTTGGATTGCTTCTTGCCCATTCTTGGCTTGAAAGACAGACTCTACATCTGGTTGAAGTGTGAGCAACTGGCACATGGCATCTCGCAACATACTTTGATCTTCTGCAACAAGTAGTTTCATCTTAGTTTCTCTCCTTATAAGGTAGTCGAACCTGAACTTCTGTCGGTTGTTTCCAACTAATTACCTTTACTTCTCCTGAAAATGGAAGAACACGATCTCGAACTGTATGGAGGTCATCCCCCTTTATAGAAGTAAAGCCACAGCCATCATCTCTAACTGTTAGAATGAGTTCTTTCTCTGTCCGTTCTAATTTCAAGTAGACTTTAGACGCTTTAGCATGTTTGATGATATTGGTCACTAATTCAAGCAAAATCATGGAAGCCGTTGACTCCAATTCCTGAGTTAAGCTAGCTGTATCTAGTTGATTAGCTATTTCCACCTCAATTCCAGCAATTTCTAACATCTTTTTCACAGTCTCTAGTTCGGATGTCAAAGTTCTAGACTTAAGATTTTCCACAATGGTTCGCACTTCACGCATCGATTCTTTGCTAATTTGCTGTATTTCTCTTAATTCCTTTTCCACCTGTGGATAAGCCTGTATTTGAAATAACTGCAAGGCTAGATCAGTTTTAACACTAATCATAGCAAAGGTATGCCCCAGACTATCATGCAAATCTTGACCGATACGACTGCGTTCATTTTCAGCAAGCAATAGATTTATCTGCGCATTTTGCTTAGCCTGAGCTTCTTTCAAATCCTCCACAATACGAATCCGAACCAAGCCAAAAGTCATTAAATCGATAAAAGTGATAATTCCAAGCAGATAGACTAGAAACTCAACTTCAACTTCCTGAAAAATCAAAAGTTGCCCCACAACAAGGAATTGAGCAAGGAGAAAAGTCCGGACATGTAAAGAATTAAAACTACGTACGCCGAAATGATAAATTAAGAGATTGGCAAGGAAAAAGAAGAACCAGATATAATTTACACCAACAAAGGCAGTATTCCCAGCTACATAGGCTAGCATAATCACCCAACAGAGCCAGGATAAACGCTGACTCTTGGTGGTTAAAACACCTAAGTAAGCCAAGACAAACAGAATGTCAATCAACAAATGCCAGCTAGGAAGCTCCCCAGTCACTACAGGAACGATGGGAAAAACCATAAAAATCAAACTGGCCCAATACATATAGTCTATGCTTTTCAGTCTTTCAAGCATTAAGCATTCTCCTTATGACCTTGAAGGTAAATGATCAAACCAAACAAAACTGCTGAAAAAACAAGTAGATAACCTGTGGCTGATAGATTGATGCCACCCTCATTTAAGAAAGTCTTGAGCAACTCCATCAACTGATAAGTTGGTAGGCACTTCCCGATTGCTTGCATCCAGTCTGGAAATAAAGAGATGGGCATCCAGAGTCCGCCTAAAACAGCCAAGCCTAGATAGAGAAGATTGCCCACGACAGACATCAGCTGACTAGAAGGCAAGAGTGTCAAGGTCAATCCAAGCGCTACAAAAGCTACACTTCCTACTATCAACAAGAACGCCACCCCAATCCAGCTTCCTAGAGGCATATCCACACCTCTGACCAAGTGCCCAACTGAGAAAACAACCAGGATTGAGACCAAATAATCAACCATCATACTTGTTATCTTTGATAGATAATATTCTACCATATTTACAGGGGTATGACGTAATGTTTTCTGCCAGTTGTTGATTTTATCGGTATGTAAAACAGCTGGGAATGAAAACATAGCTGTCGACATCATGGAAAAAGCCGTCATGGAGATGAGGTAGTCGCGCATAAAATTAGCCGGTCCACCTGGTGTGTCCTGGTACATGCCTGAAAAGAATAGATAGAATGCTGTCGGCATCCCTACGGATAATAGATAATAAACTAATTGTCGTTTGGTCAATAGAAATTCTATCTTGTTTAGTGCGGTCCATCGTTTCATCTTAGTCATCTCCCTTTTGTGTTTCTTCAAAGATTGTATCCAGTAAGCTACGATTATTGACTTCAATTTCTTGTATGCTACATCCTGCTTGAACTAACAGTTCCCAGAAAGCATTTGCCTCTCGTGTGACTACTTGCAGAGCATCTTGTTTTTGAGTCCATTTTTCAATCAAGTTAGACTGCTCAACGACTTCCTTGTAAGCTAGAGGAAGGATAAAATGCTTTTCAATTCCCTCACTACGCATAGCTAGAGGCGTCGTATCACGAATCAACTCTCCCTTATTCAAGACCAAAATCCGGTCAGCTGTATGCTCTACCTCTTCGATGTAATGAGACGAATAGAGAATCGTGACTCCTTGCGCTTTTAGGTCCCGAACAATTTCCCAAAAGCGTTGACGAGTTGAAGTATCCATGGCAGCAGTTGGTTCATCTAAAAAGACAAGCTTTGGTCGCCCAATCAAGGTCAAGACAAAAGAGAAGAGACGCTTTTGCCCGCCTGACAATTTTTCTGCAAATTGCTCTTTCTGCTGTTGGTCAAACTGCAATAGTTGATCGATTTCCTGCTCGCTCAAGGGATTTGGATAGATACGTTGAAAGAAAGCAATCAACTCTTTAACCTTTAGTTTTTGAACAATTACATTTTCTTGAGGGAGATAGGATCTCGTATAGTCTAACTTAGAGCTCGTCACTGGCAAACCTTGGATAGATACTTGCCCACTGGCGACCAATTTATCTCCAAGCAGACAGTCCAAGAGTGTGGTCTTCCCAGCACCATTGGGCCCAATCAAGGCGACGCATTCACCTTCAGCTACCTCAAAGGAAATATCCTTCAAAATAGCCTTGCCCTTGATATTTTTATGTAAGCCTTGAACCTTAATCATGTTCATGATATTCTCCTTTCAGCAACTCCTTTCCCATCGGAAAGGCGATTAAAATCATAAATCCTAGACCCCAGGCACCGCGAATGGCTTGGTGCAGGAAGGCTTGATCAAACCAACCTGTAAACATTTCTACCAACCATACCACTAGTGATAGTCCAATAAAAAGATAGAGAAACGCTTTTTTCATTTTTCAAACTCCTTTTTCACATCTGAGACTAATTTCAAACCTTCTCGGATAAGCCAGGACATCATTCCAAATCCTGCAAATAGCTCCCAAGGAAAATGATAGAAATCTTCATCCAATCCTGAGAACATGAGATAAGTCATGACTCCTGCTGCTACTAGACTCACTGCGACAATCATTTTATTTTTCATCTCTTCTTCCTCCATTTCATACTTCAATTATAGCCCTTTGAAGTTAGCGGAGCTAGATGCTTCTGTCACTAGAAAATATGACAAATGTCATAAAAGATTCTGTTCAAAACAAGCAAGATACACTATGCAATAAAAGATAAGTAGAAAAATCTAAGGCAGCTTCCTCAAAAGAAATATCAAACACAATTCACACTATAATGTAAACTAATACTTATCTAAACTCGTAATAACAGCAATTTTTATAACATTGAAACATATATTATAGGTTCAGCAAAAACTCTTCTATTGCTTTATTAAGAATTAATAAGAGTTATAAAATCTATTAAATTTCAATGTGTATACCTAAAATACTGAAATTCAAAAAAGAGAGAACCAAACTGATTCTCTCTTAATGTATATAATATCTAGTTTAAAAAAGATACACTCACGCATCTCTGTAATGAATCGGGAAG
>NZ_AICU01000062.1:0-698 GCF_000257865.1 Streptococcus mitis SK575
GTTAAAGTTGGTGCGAAAACTAAGGTTGAACAATCTAAAGATTCTGAAGGTCGCGATGTGATTGATACCACTACCTATGAAGTTGATCCAAAAACAGGTAAGGTAACTCCGACAACAGTTCGAACTTATGGAATAACGAAAGAACCAACGACTGAGACAAGACCTGTACCATCCCCTGTTGTCTATGAAAAAGATGATACGAAAGAAAAAGGTACAGCCCCAATTACTGTTAAAGGTGAAGATGGTGAAGACACTATCACAACAACTTACACTGTGGATCCTAATACTGGAAAGATTATAGCAAGTGAAGGTCAACCAGTTCGTACGAAAGAACCAACGAATACTATTGTTAAAGTCGCAGCGAAGGATAAAGTAGAAACAACAGCAATCCCATCACCTAAGAAATATGTGAAAGATGATACACGCGACAAAGACCAACCGAATGTGGAAGAAGCAGGACAAGCAGGTTCAAGCACTACCACAACAACATATAGTGTTGATTCTACTACAGGTACTATTACAGAAAGAGTAGGAGAACCAGTAGTAGTAAATCCAACAGCAACTATTGTCAAAGTCGCAGCGAAGGACAAAGTAGTAGAAACCCCGATTGAACCAGAAGTGGAATACGTTAAAGATGTTGAAAAAGACTTCGGTACACCAGTTCAGCGTACTGAGGGTGAAAAAGGTAAAACAGTTAC
>NZ_AICU01000063.1:0-1460 GCF_000257865.1 Streptococcus mitis SK575
GAGATTTTCGAAGAGTATTACTATCATAGCAGTTGTTTTCAGATCTTCTTTGTAAATTTTCTGTAATTTTCTATCTTTTTTTCAAAATATTCTTGCATTTTCCCAAAGTTTTTTGTAGAATATAGATTACATATCCAGATTATTCTGAAAATTCAAAAAGGAGTATTTATCATGTCGCAAGCTATTTCGTTAAATCAATCAACCTGGACAAGTAAACTAAAAGCAATGGGACCTGGAATCCTAATGGCTTCTGCTGCTGTTGGTGGTTCTCACATTGTATCTTCCACTCAAGCTGGTGGTTCTTATGGGTGGTCGCTACTCCTCTTGGTCATCTTAGCCAATGTCTTTAAATATCCATTTTTCCGTTTTGGTGCTGAATACACCGCTGATACTGGAAAGACTTTGGTTGAAGGTTATGCCGAAAAAGGAAAACTCTATCTCTGGATTTTCTTTATCCTCAATGTCTTTTCGGCTATGGTCAACACAGCTGGTGTCGCCATTCTGTGCTCAGCTATCATCGCCAGCGCCTTCCCAATGATCGGTCTGAGCATCACTCAGTGGTCCCTCATTCTCGTTGCAATCATTTGGGCTATGTTACTCTTTGGAGGCTACAAACTCTTAGATGGCATGGCAAAATGGATCATGTCAGCTTTGACCATTGCAACTGTTCTTGCAGTTATCATTGCGGCGGTCAAGCATCCCGAATACAGTTCTGATTTTGTCGAGAAAACACCTTGGCAAATGGCAGCTCTACCCTTCATCGTCTCCCTCCTAGGGTGGATGCCAGCTCCTATTGAAATTTCAGCTATCAATTCACTTTGGTCTGCTGAAAAGAAAAAGACCGTCAACTTTAACACCGAGGACGCTCTATTTGACTTTAACGTTGGTTACATTGGAACAGCTATCCTAGCTGTGTTCTTTGTAGCACTGGGAGCATTGATTCAATATCCCACAGGGCAAGCAGTTGAAGCTGCTTCAGCCAAATACATCTCTCAATTCGTGGGCATGTATGCCTCTGTTCTTGGCGAATGGTCCCGTTACTTGATTACCTTTATTGCCTTCCTGTGTATCTTTGGAACAGTTATCACTGTTATTGATGGCTATTCTCGTGTCAATCAGGAATCTCTCCGACTGCTAATCAGTCAAAAAGAAGACAGTAGTAAATCTTTGAATATCTGGATGACCATCACTGCTATCATCGGTATCGTCATTATCAAGTTCTTCGCTGGTCAGGTTTCAACCATGCTCCGCTTTGCCATGATTGGTTCTTTCCTGACAACACCATTCTTCGCTCTTTTGAACTACGCCTTGGTAACGCGTGAAAACAAAAATCTTCCTTCTTGGCTCAAACACCTTGCCATTGCAGGATTGATTTTCCTCTTTGGCTTCGCCATCTTCTTTATCTACGCACTCGCAATCGGAAAAGCAGGTTAACTGACAAGCGCGAGATGAAGATAATA
>NZ_AICU01000064.1:0-15142 GCF_000257865.1 Streptococcus mitis SK575
CCTTCTTGCCACAAGACCATCTCGTCTTTACTATTGAAAAAGTGGTAAATATCTTGGAGGATTGTCACTTCCACGCCTTCTATCATGCCTTTGATCGCCCGTCTTATCACCCTAAAATGCTTGTATCTACTCTTCTATTTGCCTATTCACAAGGGATTTTCTCTGGTCGAAAAATTGAAAAAATTTTTTATATTCTATAAATTAGTCTTCCTGCCAAAATATATACGTATTATTTTCCAAATGAACAATATACTTAAAATCTAAGAAATCTGGTTCTTCATAATAATCAAGAGAATCAAAGAAAAAATAATCATACTCAATTTTTTTAGAATGTTTGTATATGTACAAGCTATGAGGATGATTTTTGTTACCCCAAAAATCTATCTCTATATGATGGATATCCTTCTCTTTATAATGTCTATCTATAAATTGATTAACGGCCTCAACATATTCCATTATTTACCTCGTAATTATTATTAGGAAACTTAACTTAGCATTCTATACTAGTAAATGATTTAGATTGCTTAATTAACTAAATTACTTTCTTTTCCAGATTCTATATTTTCTTTTAATAATTCAAAATCAACAAACTCAGCTAATCGACAATAATCACAATCGTTTTTACCACAACTACCAGTAAAATCAGCTGTATTCATATGAGACCAAAAGTTTTGAATTTGTGATGTAACTAATTCTAAATCCTCTTTCGTAACTTGTATAGTGTGAATTGAATAGCCACTTTCAGCACTATCGTCATCTAGGAAAATATACTGAGTTTCAATTCGTTTATCAGTCGTATCTATTTCAGAAGAATTTTCTAGTAAAAGATTATAGAAGACTGCTTGACGCCAATAATCATGTCCAACTTCTAGCTCCTCAATACCTCTTTGAGCAGAACCTGTCTTATAATCTACAACTCGAATAAGATCATTATCAAATTCAAGCTTATCG
Source organism: Streptococcus mitis SK575 (assembly GCF_000257865.1). Classification (GTDB taxonomy): domain Bacteria; phylum Bacillota; class Bacilli; order Lactobacillales; family Streptococcaceae; genus Streptococcus; species Streptococcus mitis_CQ. The sequence continues at coordinate 952 of NZ_AICU01000064.1, forward strand.
ATAATCCCGTTGATTAAGTAATTATCTCCTAATTTAACACGCAATTCTTTCTCTAAGAAAACATGCTCTCCTTTTAAACTATTTGGAATATAATGGTCAAAAAGATTAGTCAGCAAGTTATGTCCGTATTCTTTTAATTCTTCTACAGACATTGTATCAATGATTTCCTCTTGATGAGAGTACAATGAACTATCATAGAATTCAATTGCGTCCTCTAATTGTAAATCTTCTTTATAGATTTTTTCCATTGTTTCATGAATTGCAGTCCCAAATACGGGACCTGTGGGGGCATGATTGATTGTTATTTTTGTAGATTTTTCTTTTGCTCCTGCTGATAATCCAGCTGCTTGAGATAACTGTAAAACATCTTCAAAGTAGATACTCTTCGGACAACGCAGGTAACGATTCAATTTGCTAACGCTTAAACTCTTATAATTTCCCCGTGTTTGTTGATAAGTCGCAACTTCTAAGGCTTCAGTATTATCAAATTTAGGTGCTGTGTTAGCTGATACTTGGAGACAGTAGTCGCATGGGTAATTATCTCTGTCCTTTTTCAATACTCCACAACCACAGTTAAAATCGCCTTGTTTAATTTTCATAATAGATTCTTTAATCTGATTAAGCACTATATCAACTTCTTTTTGAGTGATTCGTATATCTTCAGTTTCAGAAAAACCATCTTCATTAGTTGAATTCTCAACCAAAACATATTTAACAAGTATTTCTTTGTCAGAAATATCGATACCGGCATTTTTGAAGAGGATATAATAGAATACAGCCTGACGCCAATAATCACCACCAAGGGGTTCTTTTTCACTCGGAGCTACTAATTTCTTTTTAGCATTTTCAAAATTTCCTGTTTTATAGTCGACTAGACGCACTATATTGCCGTCGCATTCAATTTTATCGATTTTTCCGTTTATCTCGATATCAGATACTTCCGATAGGTCTACGGTGGTATTTAAAATATCTCCTAGTCGAATACCTTGAATAGGTACCTCAACTGCAACTACACCATCTTTGAGGTATCCAGCTTTCTTGTAAAGATTTTCAATAATCTTTTTCCCTCTAGCATAGTCATCTTTCTTTATTCTATCTGAAGTCAATTGATAAGATTTTTCTTCAAAGACTGTCTCAAATAATTTTAAAGCTTCTTCTGGAGAAAGTACTGTTTTTGCAGTTAATTCTGAACTTTGTGAACCATCTACAGATATATATATTTTTTCTAAGACTTCGTGAATAATGCTACCAAATACCATAGCTTCGTTCGTCTCAGAAGGTAATTTTAATCCTTTATTGAAATAAAAACTCAAAGGACATTTAAGAAAAGTATTTAATGTACTAACGCTTAAACTTAATTCGTCAAAAATTTCATTGAGAACATCGTTAGAAAATTTCGGCATTACCACTTTATCTACAGATTGACAATCCTCAAAAGATTCTGTCACGTCTACCTCATCAATAAATTCCTCAAATTCATTAATTAAGTGGGTTTTAGTAGAATCATTAGCATAAGAGAGATGGAGCACCTTCTTTGCCCGAGTCATAGCAACATAAAACAAGCGACGGTTCTCCTCTTCTTTTAGTTGAGATTCATTTTCATCTTTTCCATTTAAACTTGGTGGATAAGAGAATCTACCTGAATTATTTTCACCTCCTGGCCAAGCTTCACTCTTTTTCTTTCCATCATTGCATTTCATTATAAACACATGATCAAACTCGAGTCCTTTGGAACCATGAGCTGTCATTAATTGAACGCAGTTACTTGGAGAACCTGAGATATCTTCAATTGGTAGACTAATTCCCATTTCTTCTAAAGCTGATAATTGATTTAAAAATCCTTTTACAGTCAATTTAGGATGGATTTGGCATTCCATCAACATTAACTTGTAAAGTTCATTTAAAACAGAAACCAAATGATATTTCTCTTTTGACTTCATAATATACTCATCGATACTTAAAGATTTTAATACATCGCTAAGGACATACATAGGCGATAGGTATTTTGATGATTGATTTACTTTTTTTCGAATGATTTCTAATTTTTGATCAATTTCTGCTATAGTGGGGATTGAAATTTTTTCATCTTTCTTTAGATTCCGTATCATTGCGATTTGTGATAGTACTACCTCAAAGAAATCAAAATATACAATTTTTCGAAGTTCTCTAACATCTCTTGATGGTTTACAAAGATATTTTAAAATAGCTACAATTTTTTTGAAGAAAGGTTCACTAAATAAATCTTTATTTTCTTTCATTTGAACGAAAATACCTTTATCACGAAGAATCTTCGCAAACTCTTCTCCGTAAGAATTTCTTCCATAAATGACTCCTATTTCATTAGGAGAAATACCCGAATCAATCAGCTCTTTAATCTCAGTAAGCACACCAAACATTTCAGCTTTTGCATTTTCGTAGGATTTCAAGATTGGCAATTGATAGTCATAATCTTTGTTAGCGCCTGCTGCAATAAGAAGTTTCTCTTCTCTTGGATTATGACTGATTAGTTGTCTTGAAGCGTCAATGATAGCTTGGGAAGAACGGTAATTTTCATCAAGTACTATTTTCGTAGGTTTATACTTCTTATCAAAATCTCGAATATTATTCGCACTTACTCCTTGGAAACGATAAATACTTTGATCATCATCCCCTACAACAAAAATATTTGGATTGTCTTTTCCTTTTACTAGTAAATCTACAAGTTTATTCTGAACAACTGAAGTATCCTGAAACTCATCAACAAATAAATATCTTATAGTATCAGATACACTTCTTTGAAAACCTTCATTTTCCTCCAACTTTTCAATTGTCCATAAAATCATATCATCAAAGTCAAAATAATTGTGATTGCTAATATCAGAGCTATACTTTTCAACAATTTCAACTCCAGCAAGTAACTTTTGAGTATTTTCTTTTAATTCGTTTATAGCCGTATCTTTATAATCTCCAACTTTCTTGTCTTTAGACTTAGAATTTCTAGCATATTTGAATTTACTATACAAATCATCTCCAGGTATGGATAAATCAATCATTTTAAAGTATTCATCTATCTCTTTTTCAAAATCCTCTTTGTTCAGGTTTTCGCGTTTCATTTTATAAAAAAGTTCTAATAGCTGGTCTTTAGCAGAATAACGTTTACCAGAGTTTTTATAAAGAGGATTTCCTTCTATAACATATTCATCCATAATTTCTTTTAGGATTTCATATTTGGCTGCTGTTGAGATAATTTTTGGTTGTCCACCGAAAATTTCAGAGTTTCTTAAGATTAATTCACTACAAAAAGCATGGATAGTTGATACTCTTACCTTACGCCCTTCTTCTCCAATTAATTTTTCTAATCTATCCAACATTTCTGATGCACCAGCCTCTGTATATGTTAAACAGACAATTTCTTCTGGACTTGTATGATAATTTGTTAAAATATTTGCGACACGACGTGACAGAATTTGAGTTTTACCTGTTCCAGGACCAGCAATAACCATAACAGGTCCTTCCACCGTATCAACTGCTTTTTTCTGTTGTTTATTAAGTTTATCATATTCTTCTTCAAATAAAGTTTTAAAATCTAATGTTGTCATCGTTTTACCTCGCTTAACTATAAGTACTTCTGTTGTGTTAATTATACCACATTTAAAAGCGTTTTCACATATGGTGTTAAATACTGACTTAAGTATTTTAGAATCTATAAGATAAGAAAACCTAAATATTAAAATCACCTCGTTTTGTTTCAATAACTCTCATTGCAGCTTTAACTGCATGAAATTCATCAATCAGCTTCCCAAGAAGATAGTAGTTTTGTCTAGTTAATCTTCCTGACATTATTTTTTGGGAAATTTCTTGGAAATTATATAAATGACTCTCTACACTTAATAACATTTCCTTAGCATCTTCATCAAGATATAGTACTTGTGAATACACATCCTCTACATTCCAAGCAAGAAATTTCCCCTCTGCTAAGTGTCTTAGATCAGATAAAGTTAGCGAAATCATATCACCTGTAACATACCTCCCATGAAACTCTATTACTTCCTTTATATTTTCTAACCATGCTATTTCAAAATCTTCTCTTATTTCACATTTATACATCTACTGTTACCTTCTTTCCTCATCTGTATCTCTATTATAAATGAATAGGTAGACATTTTTTGTCTACCTATTCATTTTTTATAATTTCTTAATGTGTTTTCAAGAGATTCTTGTATTTCTTCAATCAACTTTGAAGGAGATAAAAGAGTGACTGCTTCACCTTGTCCTAGAATCCATCGTTTGAGACCTGGTGTGTCTTGAGTTTTAATTTTTACTTTTATTTCATCGTGATTCTCAGAAAGAATTTCACGCTCTGGAAACTGATCTAAAACAATTTCAGTATTTCCTTTATAGATTAAAGTAACATCAATTTTTCTTCCTTCAAAAGCATCTACTTTTTGATTTCGAACCTCCCCATCTCGGTACTTACGCCCATATGAAATTTCTGGTTTCTTTACATGAGATTCACTTAGACTCTCCATCCTATCAACACGAAACGTTATATAATTATCATGTTTCAAATGGTAGGCAACCAGGTAAAAATAGCGAGCATCATAATAGAGGGATACAGGAAAAACAATATGGCTTTTGACATCTTTTAACGGAGCTTTATATTCTATTTCGAGCATTTGTTCCCTGCGAATAGCTTCCGACAAAAACCAAATTGTATCAATTCTGTCCTTATCATTAGTCAGTGATTTATAGTTAAAACGCTCACTACCGATAATAGCTTCTATCTCTTTTTTTTCTTCTCTTGAGAGTAAAGATAGAAGATCTTCGAGCAATGAATTTAGTTCAGATTTGTTTAGTGCATGATTCTCCAAAAGAATTTTTGAGATTACTAAAATATCCTTTTTATTAAAAGTTGTTTTAGCAATCAAACGATAGGTATTATCTGAAGTATCGAATTTTATCTCTGTATTTGATATATGCTGATCTTTCAAAAAATTTTTCAAGATACTCATATCTCTTTGCACAGTCCTATTATCAATCCCAAATTTCTTGCTTAATTGGGCTTTTGATAGCCTCTCGCCTGCTTGTAAACGGAAAAAGATTGTTAAAAGTCGTTCTTGTGGTTTCATATCTTACCAATCAATTCTATTAATTTAAAATAATTTATTGAAATCTTTATTTTCTAAAGCTGATAACATAAATACAACTTCACTTTATTTTTTCACATATTCCCCTAAGGTTTCCTGAACTAAGTGTTTAAAACTACTATTACTAATTCTTTCATTATTTTTACAAAAATTTCGCCCAAAATATCCTGATTGACCGTTATAATCTTTCTTCCTAACAGTAAAAAAGTATTCTTCATCTAGTGCGTTTATGATTTGATTTATTTCTTCTTTTGTAAAATTCAAGTCTTGTTCTAAAACTTTAGATATAGTAGGTAACCAAAAAGTATTAAACCTTCTCAATATAAATGCGGGTTTATGTTGAGATGACTCTAAATGCTTAACGATTCTCCAAATAATCACTCTTGCACTTAACAAATTAACTTTACTATCTGATTCAATCAGTAGATTTGTAAAGTTGGTTGCTCTTTTATTACTTTTATAAGTGTAATTTGGATTTTGGCTTCTAAATGGGAAAGCCTCTAAGTTAGCTATTTTTTTTGACATTTTTTCTAACTCATCCCACTCATCAGTCAAATTGTGAATAACATTCTTAAAAGAGCCTTTTTTATTTAAAAATTCTTTTATAAAGTGTGGCAAGTAATGTCCTAGATAGTAAGTATCTTTATAAGAGCGAGTTTGTTTTACAATTTGTAATTCATTATATAAAATACTGCTCGTTTCTCTTACATCCAAGATATGTTCTTTGATATACACTTTAGGATCTATTCTCAATTTGCCTTTATCATCTAAGATGTTTAATGAGTCGTCTCCACTCTCCACTTCTCTTGCTTTTTCATAATATGTGTGAATGCCAACAACATTATTCTCGATTTTTACTTCATCAATGTTTGGATTCACCAAACATAAAAACAAAGTTGCTTCATCAATATTTCCTTTTATATGATTTGGTAATCCGTAATTAATATTGACATCTGTACTTTTAGGTAAATCTTTCTCAATATCCAACCAAGAAAAAGTATTACTGTCAGTTTTTAAAGCTACATCAAAAGAGGCTAGCATTTTTTCTATATTAGAATCATTCCATGGGCTATAAATATCGAAGAGTTCCGAAGAGTTGTTAATTTTACCTACTTTATCATGATATGTTTCAAGCAATATATTTAAAGGTTCTTTTAAAGTATTTTTAGTTTGCTGTTCTGACATAAATCTATCCTCAATTTTATTATTTTTATGCTAATTTGATTAACAATATCATTTTACAACATTCCATAGACAATTAATGTCTAGATATAATATTTTTGAAAAATTTATTAATCTTTATCAACTAAAAAAACGAAATCATATAATAAATTCCTTATTAGGAGAATGATTTTATTTTGGGAGTAATTTTTTATACTAAAAATTTTTATTCGCTTAAAAAATCCTTTGCAATTTCTACTAATTTATAATAATGTTTAAAAAATGTTTCTTCAAATTCTTTATACATATTGGCGTTATTTGCTAATTCATCGGCAGAGTAATTTATCTTTACTTTCTTTATTGGTTTACCATTTATAATAAGTTGAAGTCCATCATTAAATAACCGTCCATGAGTATCACCCGAAAGATAAATACTATTTGATGGATCACTGGAAGAATAAATATTGATTCCCTGTCCTTTATTAAAAGTTAAACGAACTCTATCAAATACATTTCCCGTTTTAATATTTTGATTATCTAAAGGCATATTCCGTTTTTCATTCGCTTCTGTACCAAATAACTCGGGGTTATCTATATCAAAATGATTTTTACCACCAACTAATTTATTAAATAGTTTGCGAATGATCAATTGTACATTTCTATTTGGTGCATGATTTTGTTTTTTCTTTTCTGCAGTAATTGTATCCGTATTTCCAATTGAAACTGCATTTGAAAATGTCATCTGTTCTATAAGTTTGTTAAAATGCTCTAAGGTTAATTTTTGTTCATTATACCCAAGTAGTTTCTTCAAACTTATATAAAAATTGGTAAAATCATCTTTATCCTTAACATTTTTTAAGCAGTATTTTCCGTGAAGTAACATTAACTTCTCGTATAATGGATTTTCAATTTCTTCAAATGAATTTTCCAGTAAATCTATTAAGTAGGATTCTACATTATCATCCTCATTATCATCCTCTGGAGTGTTATTATACGCTGTTAATAAATAGTTATATGCTTCTTCAAACCTCAATTGGAAACATACCATTGTTAAAATCATCAATTTTTCTTCATCCGAAATATCAACATTACCATTAATATACATTAGTAGACTAACAGAATTAAATAGTCTATTAATAGTACGAGGATTATTTCCAATAGTGTATCTAATTAATTGAGTAACAGTTTCAATATCACTTTTATCGGCATTCTTTTCTTTGAATTTAAAGCCCAGTTTTTTCAATGAATTTCTAATAAAATTCTGCAAATCATAATTTGCTACTGGTACTGTAAACGGAACTTGAATAATTTTCTCAAAGAAGGCCTTCCCTTTTTCATCGTCCAAGTCATCCCCGTATTTACTTTTTGCACCTCTAACGACGACATTATAATCTATAGCTAATACAAAGACGCAATGTTCACAATCTAAAAATAATTTTAAAACTTCTAAGAGTTCTATAGCCTTTTCGGGTACCAATCGATCCAGATCGTCAATAAAAATAACTATTCGGTCACTTTTATTTTCCTTAATGGCGTCATTAATAATGTCTTGTAAATTTTCTTTTAAGTGCTTGATATCATCAGTTCTCTCACCAAAACCTATGATTAAATCTTGAAATTTTTCAGTTAATTTTTCACCATTTAGTATTCCAAAGTCTAAATTTACATATTCTAAACCTTTAGATAGCGCACCTTTTGCTTTTTTAAAAAACTGTTTCTTTTTTGAATCTTCTACATTTAACTCACTAATTAAATCTGTAATTAATGCTACTGCTAAATTATTTCCCATATCAAACTGTGAGTATTGCCAAGTATTAAAAAAAATAGTCTGAATTTTTTTATCCTGTTTTTCAGGATTTAATCTTTTCTCGACTTGATACATAATACTGGTTTTTCCAGTACCCCAGTCTCCTTGAATTGCAATCGTTAAGGGTGTTTCACACTCAGTAATAAAATTTGATAAACCATTAATATAGTTCTCAATGCTAAATTTGTCATCATGGGTAGGACTATCAGAAAATGAGCCGCTCATAAGCAATCCTTTCATAAATATAAAAATAAGACAAATCACTCCATAATAGAGTGATTAAAGATATACATTGAATCTTTTTTTGTTTCTAAAATGATTCATTAATTTTTGGATAATATATTTAAAAACTGTATTTACACATCTTTTTCTACTATCGATGGAAATTAATTACTTTTTTTCATTTGAATTATATCTTAATTAAAATAACAATTTTAAGATAATTTGAAAGTCTCTCCACAATTCTCACACGTTTTAAAAGTTCCTCTTATACCTTCTGTTGGTGCGTCACATGTTGGACAGTAGAATCGTTTTGCAGTTAGACGATAATTTGTTTTTTTTCGCATTTCATGTCCTTGATCTTCAAGAACATCTTCGTTTCGATTCTCATATTCTAAAACCGTTTTTAAACTTGTTTTATATTTTTTCATGGTTGGTGGTTTTAGCAATAGAATAAATGAAACTACTAAAAAGACAAAAAATAATCCAAATAATACTTGAAATGTCAAAATATACATAGAATAACGGAAATTGAAATCTAATTCAGCTCCTCTCTTATCTATCCACATTTGATATTCCCCAATTATAGCTTGGTATAACCTGAATCCATGAATAAAACAGATAATAAAAACAGGTGGATAAATAAATTTTATTATAGTTGAACGATAACGCTTCATTTATAAATCCTTCTTTCTAGAAAGCCATCCGCCGCAGTAGTCACAAGATTTCCCTTGGCCTAACTCTAATAAATTTTCGCTACTACAAGATGGACAAATCACAGGATAGGTTGTTTCCTTAATTTCATGTCTTTTGAATAACTTAAACAGCTCCCAAATTTGCTCTCTGGTTTTTATATCTTCCTCCTTTTTTGCTCGACGATACGTTAGGATTACAATCAGAATTAAACAAATTATATACCAAGGTACAAGAATTTGAAGTATCTTAATTGCCCACTCTCTTATATTTTCATATTCAATACCAAAAAAGAATGAGAATATAATAACGAATAACTGTGAAAAATTCCATTTCAATAAATTATCTAAAGTTAAACGTTCTTTTATCTTCTCTCGTAATAACCACATTAGTAATAGGGGAAATACAGAATAAATAATATTTGGGAGAGTAAAAGATAATATTGAAACAGGTATTGGAACACCGATTATAAATAGCAAGAATATAAAAGAAAATATTTTTATTACATATGGATAGTAAGAAAAAATAGAGTAAGCAAAGAAAGTACATCCAAAGATTATAATTTGTTTAAATGCCCACATTAATAAACCTAAAATGGTATTAAAAGATATCATATATACTTCTGACAAGAAATTAAATTTTTGTCTGATATTTTCTTCTCTTTCAGACTTACGCCTAAAATATGTTACTGCCAAAAATGATGTAAGACAGATAAGATATATGGGCAATATGCGATAAATAACTGCCAAGAGTATTGCCTTATCCCCTGAATAATTACTTATAAACATTGACAGAATAATGACCAACGAAATTAAAAGTGATAAGTGAATATACTTTAGATTTTTAAAAGAAAAACAGGAAATAACATGTACTTGAAATTCTATATCCAATGGTTTAAGGAATGAGTATAGAAGACCAAATATAATGTAGGTGATGTTGGGAGCACCTAATAGTAACACTAATAAAGATAAAATAGGCGTGTAAGATAAGGCACTTTCCGATTTCAATCGAAAGATTATAAATAAAATTTTTAACGTAAATAAAAATATAAGTGGTAAAATACTCATTCTGAGAATACTGGGTTCCTCTAAATGATAAATAAAATCATACAAAGATAGAAACAGAGCAACTACTACCATAATCCATTTATCTACAGATTTCCAATTTAAGGAAAATAACTCAGACACTTACTTTCCCCCTTTCTTCTCCTTAATAAGATACTCCTTATATAGAATTTTACCCCTATATATTTCATCTAATGCCCTCACTTTTATTTTTATTTTTTCTAAATTCTCAAAACTATCAAAAAGAAATACAGATAGAGCAAAACCTGAAAAAGAAAATATTACAGGATCAGTTAGAAAAAATTTCATTGAAAAAGTTTCAACATTATCAATAATAGCAAATACTTTTAAAACGATAGTAAAAAAAAATGTTGCAGCTGTTAATCCCATAAATAGTAAACTTAATGACCGAAATACTTGATACATCAATAATCTCCCTTTTTAGGTTTAAAAACATCCTCTGCGTTTTCTGAGAAAGCTTCTGCTCGTCCTTTACGATAGTGACTATCTGCTGCTGTTAAAGAACCTATAATAGCCACCAAACCGATTGCTAACACTTCAATAATCCAAAATAGAAAACTTGGTAAAATCTGTACTAGAGGCATCATGAAAACTTGCCCAAGTACCCAAATTGCAGTAACTACATTGATAGGTAGCCAATCTGTAAATTGACGCTTGATAACCATTTGTAAGAAAAAAACAAACTCTGCTATGACTAAAAATCCCAAAGCAACATAATATAAAGAAATAGATAGATGAGGAATTAATAATCCTAAAATAATTGTGGTAATAATTGTCACAACTCCTGCTACATAGATCCAAATATTTTTACTCATTCTTTTATTCTCCTATCTTGCTTGACCACAATTGGAACAGAATTTAGCTCCATCTGAAAATGCAGTCCCACATTGACTACAAAACTTAGCTAAACCGATTTCTTCATTTGAAGCTGATTGATTCTGATTTGGCTGTTTATCTGATGATAGCGCATTTCCCAGAGTTCCCATCAAATTACCAAATTGGGCTCCTAATCCAAGTCCCATCGATATCCCCATTCCAGCTCCCATTAGATTCCCTGCAGATCCTTCATTTTGTGCTGCTTCTTCTAAAACATCAAATTGACGCTCTTCTTGGTAAGTGTAACCTTCAATGTCACGACCTGCACGTTTACCTTTGGAAGTTAAAACTCTTTGATGATATTCAAAGATGTCCTTATAACCTTGACTATCTTGATTCACCTTCAAGGCTTCAATGTTAAATTCTTCAACACTAATCCCATATTTAGAAAAATGATTGGATAAAATTTTTGATAATTCCAAAGCTATATCATACGTGTGCTTTTCAATATCAATGACTGCAATCTTATTGTTATAAACCACCTGAGAAACAGCTGAATTGATAATGCCTATAGCAGCTTGTCTAAAGCGTTTTTGAAAGACGTCAGCTGTAATCATATCTGGATGGCTTGGCATAAACTCTAAGATAAAAGCTTCCAAATCTACAATTCTTGGAATAAAGTTTCCATACGATTTTAGCTCAACAGGAATTTGACTTTCTGGATCTCTAACCAATATCGGTGACGGAGTCCCCCATCCAATTGGTTGTAAATCGTACATATTGACAAACCAAAGGAAGGAAGAATCTGGTGATACACCCCCACTAACAAAGGATTTCAGTCCAGTCAGAAACTGAGTATTGTTCCCATCAATCTTATGTTTGCCTTCCTCATAACTTGCAACAGCTCGACCATTCGAGAAAAAAACAGCTCGTTGACCAGGATTAACAATCAAAGTTGTTCCTGGTTTCATATTTTTATTAGGATGTCGCCAAGCTAGTACATTTCTAGTATCTTCTCCTTCATATCGAACAACTTCAAATATATTTAATGCCATATTTATCTCCTTTTTTTAAATTAATGTAACACCTATTAAAGATGTATTTTTAAAATGGAATCTTACTAATAAGTGCTAAATTTAACTTTTACTTATAAATCATTAAATGAATTGTAATTAAAATTTTAAATCATGCAATGACTTGTAAGTGTTTCCATATCTTTTTGTTAATTTTACCCTAAATATTAACCATGAGCAATTTATATCCGATTTAATACCTATCGGTATACTCAATTAAGTTCTTAGCAACTCAAATTCTTAAACACTATTTTTAAGAAGTGAAATCTTATGTGTCAGTTGTTAAAATTAATAATCTTTCCAAAATACATATGAACTATTCTCTAAGTTAATAATCTGTTTAAAATGAACAGAGTCATCCACTTCATAATAATCTATGTTATCAAAATTAAAGAAGTCACACTCAAACTCTTCAGATTGTTTTTGAATTTCTAAAAAATATCGAGAATAATTTTCAGAATCCCTTATTCCTATCTCTATACTTTCAATACGGTCAAGATCTTCTCTTGGATAGTAATTTTCTATAAATTGATTCGCAGCTTTAATAAATTCCATGCTTGACCTCATCTAGTTTATAAATCACATCTTTTCTCTCAATAATGATTTTACAGTCTAGTTTCTCTTTTGTAATCTTATCCAACAATTTCTTGTTAGGATTTATTGCTGTCGGAAATCCTACAGATTGAAGCATTGTAAAATCACCAGTTGTGTCTCCATAAGCATAGGATTTTTCGAAATCAATAAACAATTTTTTTAAAACTTGTAATTTTGAAGTTGAATCCCACATAGGAATCACTTCTCCAGTATACTTACTATCAAGTTGAAGATAATTGCTTGCATACCAGATATCAGCGCCCAATTTTTCGGCCATTTTTGAAACTAAGAAATCGGGAGAACCCGAAATAAATATAATTTGGTGTCCCTGTTCCTTATGCCATTTGATCCTATCACGAGTGTATCGATAAAGTTTTTTACTTTCTTTTTCAATAACTTTTTTGGCAACAAAATCAATATCAAGTACATCTTTATCTGCAATATATTTTGTATAAAGTGTTGCTGCAATATAGAGATAGTCATCATAGTCTAGTTCTCTATTTTCCCAAGCGTTTTTGTGAAATTTAATTTCAGCATTGACACTATTTGGAAATACATCATAGGAAACACACTTTTCCATATGCTTTAAAAGTAAGGAATCTCTAAAAATTGTTCCGTCGATATCAAATATAGCTACTATTGGTTTATTCATTTGTGTCCTTTCTATTTACATTTAATTAAAAGATAATTTTAAAAACATATTTTTAATTGTTAAAAAATAAAAGCTTTAAAATTTCTTTATAGTTATTTAAAATATCTTTGTTTTTCGAAAATAAATCTTGGTTATCTTTAAAGATTTTATAAAACTCTTTAAAGTACCATAGTTGTTTTTTCGGATCCTTTGAATTAAAACGGTCCCATAGTAAATCACCAATTATTAAGTAATCTTGATACAGTTCCATTAAATTCGCTAATTTATCAGAAAAAGTTACAAGTAAAACTTTTCTTAGCGACTCATCTTCTGCTACTTCTCGAAATTTTGCTAATTGAATCTCTTTACGAGTTTGCCAATCGTTAATTGATTTATCTTCAGATTCTAAAGACATATATGAATAAATTTCATCATTAAATTCTTGTTTAATATCTTCAAGACTGACATCGGTATCTTCAACAGTATCGTGTAACCATCCGGTAGCAATAATATTAGAATCTTCTGTTAGGGTTTCTAATATATTATTGACCAAAAATAAGTGAAACGAATAAGGTGTGATTTTCCCTTTTCTTGTCTGAGATTTATGTGCATTTAATGCGAATTCTTTTGGATTTGTCATAAAATTTTTTCCTCCATTAATCTTTTTTGGCTAGGTATTTTCGATACACTTCTTGTTAATTCAGAAGAAACTGACTAACTCTAAACCTTGATTTACTAGAAATTCAAACATCTTTTTAGATAAGTGAAGTTCATTATTATGGAGATAAATCTTTTCATTTTCATCTTCCTTATAAGCATACGCTGGTACATGAACTACTTTCCTACCTTTTACTGGAACAAAATATAATCTCAAAAGTTCAAATAGTCTTTTTGGATTTTTTACAATAGCTTTCAATTTATTACTCCTTATTCTTTTCTACATATTCTTTTAACTCAGGAATTGATGATTCAAGTGATTCTATGAG
>NZ_AICU01000065.1:0-45734 GCF_000257865.1 Streptococcus mitis SK575
AAACTAGCCGCAGGTTGCTCAAAACACTGTTTTGAGGTTGTAGATGGACGTTGACGTGGTTTGAAGAGATTTTCGAAGAGTATAAATAGTAAACAAAAAGGAGCGCTGAGCTCCTTTTCTTTGTGATTATAAGGTTTTTTCTTGTTCTCTCACAACCAGCAAATCGACCTTAGCATGGCGGAGAATGTATTCAGATGAAGATCCGACCAAGAGGCGTTCAAAGGCGTTGAGACCAGTTGCGCCAACGAGGATGAGGTCCACTTCTTCAGCATCGGGAATAGTACGTGCCAGTAGGGTCTTTGGATTTCCCATTTCAATGACGATATGAACATCTGCCACACCAGCATCTTTAGCACGTTTTTCGTACTCTTTCATCAGACTTTCAGCGTCGACTTGGAGTTCTTCATAAACTTCAGCATCAAAGGTGGATACGCTTTGGAGAGCGCGTGTGTCAATGACATGTGCGATGGTGAGTTTAGCGTCGTTTCGTAGAGCAGAATGAACTCCCTTGACAAAAGCTAAGTCCGCTTCCTTAGAACCATCGATTGCGACCATGATATTTTGGTAACGTTGTGCCATAATGAAACCTCCTGAAATTTTCTTACTATAATTGTAAACCTTTTCACTATAGAAGTAAAGCAAAAAAAGTATTTTTCAAAAGAATGTTAGCGCTTAAAATCTATATAAATATATGATAAAATAAAAGAAAGAATAGCAGGAAAGAAGTGAAGGGAGGGAGAATGATGAAAAATTCTTTTCAAGAAACAAAAAAATCAAATTTCCTTTATTATGGAATCATCCTAGTTTCAGTCTTGCTAGAAGTTATCATGGTCTGGCAATTAGAGAAGCTAATTCCACTTCTCTATCCAGGTTTTATCGGCTTTTTAGTCTTTCATGTACTCTACCATCTGTTCTTATTCCTAGTTGCAAAACGAAGTGGGCGTTGGGATTACTTGATGATATGGGGACTTTTCCTCATGTTCAATCTTCTTTATGACTCCTTCTTAGGCTTGCTTTTTCTAGGTTTATCTTTTGGTATGTGATGTGACTTTCGCAAAATACCTGCTATCTTCCCTGTTTGACCTCGCTTTTAGTGAGGCTTTTCTTCTATCTCAATCTAGTAAAACATTTCAGTAAACTTGTCGCATTTTCTTTCTAGTGGTATAATGTTACTATCCTGATGAATTGAGGAAACAAGATGAAAGAATATAACAAATCTAGTAAGTTAGAGCATGTTGCTTATGATATCCGTGGCCCTGTTTTGGAAGAAGCCATGCGAATGCGAGCAAACGGAGAAAAGATTTTACGTCTGAATACAGGAAATCCAGCAGAATTTGGCTTTACAGCGCCAGACGAGGTCATTCATGACTTGATTATGAATGCACGTGATAGTGAAGGATATTCTGACTCCAAGGGGATTTTCTCAGCCCGTAAGGCTATTATGCAGTATTGTCAACTGAAGAAATTCCCAAATGTAGATATTGATGATATCTACCTTGGAAATGGTGTCAGTGAGTTGATTGTCATGTCCATGCAGGGGCTTTTGGACAATGGGGATGAGGTCTTAGTGCCAATGCCAGACTATCCTCTCTGGACAGCAGCTGTCAGCCTAGCTGGAGGAAATGCCGTTCACTATATCTGTGATGAAGCTGCAGAATGGTACCCAGATATTGACGATATCAAGTCAAAAATCACTTCTAATACCAAGGCAATCGTCCTTATCAATCCAAACAACCCAACTGGAGCCCTTTATCCTAAGGAACTCTTGCTGGAAATTATTGAGATTGCCCGTCAAAACGATTTGATTATCTTTGCAGATGAAATTTACGACCGCATGGTCATGGATGGACATGTGCATACGCCTGTGGCGAGCTTGGCACCAGATGTTTTCTGTGTCAGCATGAACGGTCTATCAAAATCCCACCGTATTGCTGGTTTCCGTGTGGGTTGGATGGTCTTGTCTGGACCTAAGACTCATGTCAAGGGCTATATCGAAGGACTCAATATGCTGTCCAATATGCGCCTTTGCTCTAACGTTTTGGCCCAACAAGTCGTACAAACTTCCTTGGGTGGTCACCAGTCGGTCGATGAATTGCTCCTTCCTGGTGGACGAATTTATGAGCAAAGAAATTTCATCTATAATGCCATTCAGGATATCCCAGGTTTGTCTGCGGTTAAACCCAAGGCTGGGCTCTATATCTTCCCTAAAATCGATCGCAATATGTACCGTATCGATGATGATGAGCAGTTTGTTCTGAATTTCTTGAAGCAGGAAAAGGTTCTCTTGGTTCATGGTCGAGGCTTCAACTGGCAGGAACCAGACCACTTCCGTATTGTTTACCTTCCTCGTGTCGATGAACTGGCCCAAATTCAAGAAAAGATGACTCGATTCTTGAAACAGTATCGTAGATAGGGCTTACATTCGAAAAAGCTGGAAACATTTGCCTTGAGCTATTGACAAAAGTAAAAGAATCAGATAGAATAGTAAAGTATGTTTAGTAACTGATCACTTTATAGCCGGCTAAACGAATACAAAATCTATGAGGAGGTATTCATCGTGAAACGTACTTATCAACCAAGTAAACTTCGTCGTGCGCGCAAACACGGATTCCGTAACCGTATGTCAACTAAAAACGGTCGTCGCGTATTGGCAGCTCGTCGTCGTAAAGGACGCAAAGTTTTGGCTGCATAATCCAAACGAATTCTATCAAAAATCAGTAGGAACTCGAGTCTACTGATTTTTATTTTTGTAAAAAAGTACAAAAAGGCTTTATATTTTTGCTCAAATGGTGTATAATATTTCACATATAGTAAAAAATGGAGAATAATCATGAAGAAATCAAAAGTTATGCTTTTTGGAGCTATGGCTTTGACAGCAGGTCTAGCTCTAGCGGCATGTGGGTCTTCCCAATCAAGTAATGCAGACAAAACTTACTCTTATGTATTTGCCAGCAATCCGGATACGTTAGATTACATTACTTCAACACGTGGTTCCACTTCTAGCATCACAACCAACTTGATTGATGGTTTGTTGGAAAATGACCGGTATGGCAATCTCATTCCTTCTATGGCTGAGTCATGGACTGTGTCAAAAGATGGTTTGACCTACACTTATAAAATCCGTCAGGGAGCTAAATGGTACACTTCTGAAGGAGAAGAGTATGCGGACGTAACAGCTCATGACTTTGTGACTGGTCTAAAGTATGCGGCTGATAAAAAGGCTGAAAACTTGTACTTGGTACAAGACTCTATCAAAGGTCTAGCAGACTATGTTGAAGGGAAATCATCTGATTTTGCAACTGTGGGCGTTAAGGCAGTGGATGATTACACGCTACAATACACCCTCAATCAACCAGAGACTTATTGGAACTCTAAAACAACAGCAAGTATCCTTAGTCCGGTAAACGAAGCTTTCTTGAAGTCTAAGGGAGATGACTTTGGAAGTGTGACGCCATCAAGTATCTTGTCAAATGGTCCTTACTTGTTTAAGTCCTTCACATCAAAATCTTTGATTGAATTTGATAAAAATCCTAACTATTGGGATAAGGACAATGTCAAAATTGAGAAAGTGAAGCTCTCTTTCTTTGACGGTTCAGACCAAGATAGTTTGGCCCGAGGTTTCTTGGAAGGCAACTACACGGACGGACGTATCTTCCCAACAAGTTCAGTATTTGCTGAACTCAAGAAGGGGAATGAGGACAAGATTACCTATACACCACAAAACTCAGTTACTTTCTATTATCTTTTCAACGTTAATCGTCAAAGCTACAAGCAGACTATGAAACAGTCTGATAAGGAAAAGACAGATTCACGTGCAGCTATGCAAAATAAGGATTTCCGTCAGGCTATCAACTTTGCCTTTGACCGTCATGCCTATGCAGCACAGACAAATGGTGAAGATGGGGCAGACCGTATCTTGCGTAACACAGTTACACCAAGTAACTTTGTCCAAGTTGGCGATAAGAACTTCGGTGACATTGTCAATGAAAAAATTGTCAACTACGGTAAAGATTGGGCAAACATCAGCCTAAACGATGGTAAGCAAGCCTTCTTGAATCCTGAAAAGGCCAAAGAGAAGTTTGCTAAGGCCAAAGAAAGCCTGCAAGCTCAGGGAGTAACTTTCCCAATTCATTTGGATATGCCAGTTGACCAGACTGCTAAGTTAGATGTGCAACAGGCTGGATCTTTCAAACAAACAGTGGAAGAAACACTTGGATCGGATAATATTGTTATTGATGTGATTCAACTTTCTCCAGATGAAAAAGATCAGGCAACTTTCTTTGCGGACACCGCCGATCAAAAGGATTACGACATTGATATCTCGGGTTGGAGTGGAGATTTCTCAGATCCGAAAACCTATCTTGATCTCTTGGATCCAGACTCTGGTTCTCAGTTGAAAAACATGGGCTTGTCTGAAGGAAAAGACAAGGAAGTTAAGGACAAGATTGGTCTTTCTGACTATAAGAAACTCTTGGATCAGGCTGATGCGGAAATCACAGATACTCAAGCTCGCTATGAAAAATTTGCCGAAGTTCAAGCTTGGTTGACAGATAGTGCTCTCTTCCTACCGGTTCAAAGTGGAGGAGCTAATCCAATTTTCCGTAAGACAGTTCCGTTTACAGGTCCGTTCTCATTTGTTGGGCACAAAGGAGATTCTGACAACTACAAATATGTTGAATTGCAAAAAGAACCAGTAACTGCTAAACAGTACCAAGAGCTCTACGAAAAATGGCTAAAAGAAAAAGCTGAGTCAAATAAAAAAGCTCAGGAAGATTTAGCTAACCACATTCAATAATATGCCTAGTCATGCTTTTCAGTTAAGCATAGTGACAGGATTCAGAAAAAAGTCCTTACCAGAAGCTTCTTAGTTTTGGTAAGGACTTTTCTTTATTCTTTTAAGTGATAAGAGTAGCTAGCGACAACGACGTCTTGGTGCCAACGAAGGGCGTATTTGAGTTTGAGACTCATCTGATTGTGCAGGATATTCTGCCAAGGTTTATTAGGGATAAACTGGGGGACGAGGACAGTGACTGTATAGTTCTTTTTCTGAGCGTCCTCGGAAACCCGTTTGACATACTTGATAGTAGGCGTGATGATGTCGCGGTAGCTAGTCTTGATGTTTTTTAGAGTAATGGTTGGGAAGTAATCAGCAAATTCTTGGAGAATTTCTTGATCTTTTTCTGCTGTTTCCTTGGTAGAAATATGCATGGCTAGGACTTCGTCACCGATACTTTGAGCGTAGTTAATGGCTCCGACGCTGACGCGGGTGACATTTCCTACTAGGACGAGGACAAGATTGCCGTCGTAAGTACGTTTTTCGATGCCTTCATAGAGTCGCAGTTGTTGGGCCACTTTTTGGTAATGACTGTGAATTGCCAAGAAGAGTAGGGTGAGTACGAGAATAATTGGGAAGAAAGGCCAGATATCACTGAGACGGAAAAAGAGCAGGATCAACACGATAGCGTAGCAAATGATTGCCCCAAGGATATTAGCAAGAGCAGGTTTTAAGAAGTTGGTCCCTTTTTCCTTTTTCCAATGACGAATCATCCCAGTCTGAGATAGGGCGAAGGGAACGAAGACCCCGATAGTATAAAGAGGAATCAAACGTTCGGTATTGCCATTAAAAATGAGAAGAAGAATCATAGCCCCAAAAGCCAGAGTTAAAATTCCATTAGAGTAGCCTAGGCGGTCTCCTTTTTCCATAAAGAGATGGGGCATGTATTTGTTTTTAGCCATATTGTAAGCTAGCATAGGGAAGGCCGAAAAGCCAGTATTTGCAGCTACGGCCAAAATCAAGGCTGTGGAGAATTGGAAGATATAATAGCCAAGGTGGCCAAAGAAGGAAGTGCCAAGGATGCCTTGAGCCATCTGCGAAAGAATAGTCTCTCCGTGTTGAGGCATAATCCCCATCCAGTAGTTTAGGAAGGTGATTCCAGCAAAAAGAAAACCTAAAATCAGTGACATAATGGTCAAGGTTTGAGCGGCATTCTTTTCTTTTGGAGCCTTGAAAAAGGGAACGGCATTTGAAATAGCTTCAACCCCTGTCAGAGAGGCAGATCCGCTGGTAAAAGCTCTTAGAATGAGAACGATAGACAGGCTCGGAACAGCATGCCCAATAGGTGAAGTTGCCTGATAGCTGAGAGACCCTGTCATTAGTTGAAAGATTCCGTAGAGTAAGAGAAAGACAGTACTGATGATAAAGAGATAGACAGGAATCATCAGTGAACTGGCAGATTCTTTCAAACCCCGTAAATTCAAGAGCATAAGCAAGCAAACTAGAAAAATGGAGATGTGGAGGTTGTAAGGGTGGAGGACAGGGAGGGCTGCTGTGATAGCGTCAGCTCCAGATGATACCGATACCGCCACAGTCAGCATGTAGTCAACCAGCAGACTACCTCCAGCAATCAAGCCAAGTTCGGGAGATAGATTTTCTCGAGTAACCATATAGGCCCCTCCCCCTTGAGGATAGGCGTGGATGATTTGACGGTAGGAAACGGTCAGGCTGGCCAGAAGTAGGAGGACAAAAAGGCCGATAGGAAGGCTCCACCAAATAGCAAGAGGAGAGAGACTAGCCAAGACGAGGACTACTTGCTCAGGCCCATAGGCAATGGAAGATAGAGCGTCGCTTGACAACATGGCCAAGGCCTGCATTTTTCCCAGCAGACCTCCCTCGCCTTCTGTTAAGGACTTAAGAGGACGGCCTATAAAGGTCTGTTTTAATTTTGTAAACATGGTATTTTCCTTTTCTGAAAATTTCAATAAGTGCTATTATACTGCTTTGGGCAAATAGCGTCAAGAGACGACGATGGATTTTAGAATATTTTGTACAGATGAGGAGAGAGGGCAGTTTTTTGGTATAATAGAAGATAGAAAACGAGGTTAGAAGAGATGATTTTTGATACACATACACACTTGAATGTAGAAGAATTTGCAGGTCGTGAGGCAGAAGAAATTGCCTTGGCTGCTGAGATGGGTGTGACACAGATGAATATTGTTGGTTTTGATCAACCGACGATTGAGCGTGCCTTGGAGTTGGTAGATGAGTATGACCAGCTCTATGCGACTATCGGTTGGCATCCGACAGAAGCAGGGACTTACACAGAGGAGATTGAAACCTACTTGCTTGACAAGCTCAAGCATCCAAAGGTGGTTGCCTTGGGTGAGATTGGTTTGGATTATCATTGGATGACAGCGCCCAAAGAGGTGCAGGAGCAGGTTTTTCGTCGTCAGATCCAGCTATCTAAGGACTTGAATTTACCTTTTGTTGTCCATACCCGTGATGCGCTGGAAGATACTTATGAGATTATCAAGAGCGAGGGAGTTGGTCCTCGGGGTGGCATTATGCATTCTTTCTCAGGAACTCTTGAATGGGCAGAGAAGTTTGTCGCGCTTGGCATGACCATTTCCTTCTCAGGAGTGGTGACTTTCAAGAAGGCAACTGATATCCAAGAAGCGGCTAAAAAGTTACCTGTGGACAAGATGTTGGTGGAAACAGATGCGCCTTACTTAGCACCTGTACCCAAGCGTGGTCGTGAAAATAAAACAGCCTACACTCGCTATGTAGTGGACTTTATCGCTGACTTGCGTGGTATGACGACAGAAGAGCTAGCGGCAGCAACGACTGCAAATGCAGAGCGTATTTTTGGATTGGACAGCAAGTAATGAAAGAAAAAATTTCTCAAGTCATCGTGGTTGAAGGTCGCGATGATACGGCCAATCTCAAACGTTACTTCGATGTAGAAACCTATGAGACCCGAGGTTCTGCCATCAATGATCAGGATCTAGAGCGGATTCAACGCCTGCACCAACGTCATGGAGTCATTGTCTTTACAGACCCAGATTTTAATGGGGAGCGGATTCGGCGCATGATTATGACGGCTATTCCGACAGTTCAGCATGCCTTCCTCAAACGAGATGAAGCTGTTCCTAAGTCCAAAACCAAGGGACGTTCTCTGGGAATTGAGCATGCCAGCTATGAAGATTTGAAAATAGCGCTGGCTCAGGTGACAGAACAATTTGAACATGAGAGTCAGTTTGACATCAGTCGTAGCGACTTGATTCGCCTTGGTTTTCTAGCAGGGGCAGACAGCCGTAAGCGCCGAGAATATCTGGGAGAGGCTCTCCGAATCGGCTATTCCAACGGCAAGCAACTCCTCAAGCGCCTAGAGTTGTTCGGGGTCACCTTGGCAGAAGTGGAAGAAGCTATGAAGAGTTATGAGTAGGAAAGATGTGATTGTTACAATTTTTTGAGTTTCACAGTATTTTTCGAAGCAGGTAGAAGAGGAGGCGTCTGATGTTAATTGGTCAAAAAATTAAAGAGATTCGGATAGAAAAAGGAATTAGTCGTCCAGATTTTTGTGGAGATGAGCAAGAACTGACAGTTCGTCAACTGTCGCGAATTGAAAGTGGAGCTTCGCAACCAAGTTTGCCCAAGTTAGACTATATTGCTCGCCGGCTAGGAGTTCCAGCTTATAGCCTTATGCCGGATTTTTCTGCTCTTCCTCCTGCTTATTTGGCATTGAAATACCAGATTTTACGTGAACCAATCTATGGTAAAGAAGAGGAGTACGATAAGAAAGAAGCGTGTTTGGAAGAGATTTATAAAACATATTTTGATAATCTTCCTAAAGAGGAACAATTAGCATGTGAAGTATTGCAGGCGTGTTTGGATACTTCTAGAACTAGAAGGCCTGAATATGCAGAGTTAATACTTGAGGAACATATGCCTCAGATTATAGAAAAAGAAGCTTATTCAATAAATGATATGTTGTTGATTCGTTTGTTTTTTTATCAAATACTCATTAGAAAAGATCTTGCCAAATTTGTGAATCAAATCGAAAAGCTAATGTTCTTTCTTTTAGAACAGAAGAAGGTAACTCAATTAGAAAACTTCTTTATAATTAGAGATACTCTTATTTCAGGAATGTGTTGTCTTGAAAAGGTAGGAGTAACTGATTGCTTTAATGATTATCTATCGTGTTTACAAGAAATTATGGATAAAACTCAAGATTATCAAAAGAAACCTCTGGTATTTATGTTTTTGTGGAAGCAAGCATTAAGAGAAGAAAGAGATTTTAGTTTAGCTGAATCATTTTATCAGTCTTCTAAAACATTTGCGCAGCTAATTGGAGATGGATTTCTAGTAAAGAAATTGACAGAGGAATGGCAAGAGGATGTAAAAAAATATTTATAAACATAGTGAAGCAATGACAAAAATGTCTTTGTTCTTGTATCAAAACAGCTCTAAAGTTCGTCTTTAGGGCTGTTTTTTATATATAAGCTAAAAATGACACAAAATGGTTCTATTTTAAGGACGTTGATGTCCTTGGTAGTGTGATAGAGATGGAGTATAATGACTATAAAAGTTCATTTCAGGGTGCTATTTTGACAATTTAGAGAAAAACAAATAATTTTAGAATATCATTTGGTAATATAATAGTATCAACGTTGATAATGGAAAGAGGAGCAAGTAACTCAACAATCTTGCTATAAAATAAGAGGAGGAAACAAAATGAAAAACAAAATTATAACAAAAACAGTAGTTGTTTTAAGTTGTTTTTTAACCTTAAGTACTGTTGCTCTTCCTTCTGCAACTGTTTTTGCTACTACATCTTCGGTTTCAGGTAAAGCAACTCAACTTTCAAAACGTTCTAAGGCAATTAATAGTGAAGGAAAGCATATCTATGTAGATAATGGACGTATCTTAGAGTTTGATAAGGATACTATTTCACAAGAGGATATTCAAGCTGCTAAAATGGACAGAGGGAAGTGGTCTATTGCAGTTAAAGCTATTCGAAAAGGTTATAATAGAGTCCCTTCAAATGTTAAAAGATGGATAAATCAATATATAGGTTTAAATGCGATACTGGGCACACTAGATCACTTTACTGGTTGGATTGAAGATGGAATCTACCAGTCTTGTAAGCGTGCAGGTATGCCAGATTGGATGGCTTGGACAGTAGCTAAAGCTTTGACCTTAATAGCACTATAGTTTATGAAAAAATTAATAAAATATGTCCCATTCTTCTTTTGTTTACTATACTTAATAAACGGAATACTTGATTTATCCACTTTAAATATTTTAGGTGCAATTTTTAAAATTATAATTAGTACTTTGGGTATAATAGTTACATATCCGTTTTATAAAGAATGAAACGAATAATTTAAAGAAAGAATTTTGTAATCAGTCTTATTTAGTTGTTCTTGTGCACAGTATGAATAATTAGTGTATACCATTCGCGAGTGATAAATAATAAACTTTAAAAGAAAAGTTTCTGACAACTAGTGATTGATTTTCCCCTGATTAGTTTCAGACAATTGTTTTTATGAATGATTTGTGGTTATGCTAAATTTACTTTATAGTATTTTTGCAATTAGAGTGCACCAATAGTGTTTTTATGTTGCACTTCATTTTATAACAGGGAAAAATATTCATAGACATGGTGAAACAATGACAAAAATGTCCCTGCGGTTATCGCAAAACAGTTCTAAAGTTCGTTTTTAGAGCTGTTTTTTAGATATAAGCTAAAAATGACAAGGAATGGTTAGATTTTAAGGACATTGATGTCATTGATAGTGGTAGAAAAAACGATTATAATATACTTGAAGATATGGTAGAGGAAAGAACTGAATCAGTATCTTAGCATAGCAGTGACTGTGGTCATCTTCTCACTAAGTGACCAAGTAACTTTT
Source organism: Streptococcus mitis SK575 (assembly GCF_000257865.1). Lineage (GTDB taxonomy): Bacteria > Bacillota > Bacilli > Lactobacillales > Streptococcaceae > Streptococcus > Streptococcus mitis_CQ. Next base: position 10,693 of record NZ_AICU01000065.1, read on the forward strand.
TGGAGGAAATGATGAAACGCTTATTTATTTTGATTTCAATGGTATTGGTATCGCTTTATATGGTGATAAATTCTGTTGACCATCGAGAAGAGATTTTATTTGGTAACTATCCCTCTGTTGACGTAATGGGTACTGGGCTAGACCAGCCAGTAGCTAGTCGCGAAGAGGTGACAGAGGCTTTGAGTAGCTTGGCGGTAGAGCAAAATAGTCTCATCGCCCGACGGATTGTTGAACCAAATGAAGCTGGAGAAACACGCTTTACCTATGCCACTTATGGCCAGGGAGAACTTCCAGAAGGTTTGACCATTTCCTCCGAGGAGAGTGCAGAAACGAGTGATTTATTAGGTTCTTACTTGATTGTGTCAGGGAGTCTGGATGGAGTGAGCTTACAGACCGCCCTGCAAGAACTTGGTTATAATGGTGTTGTCTCGAATAGAACAGAGGCATTTTCGATGGTCGTCCTCTTGGCGGCCACCCCTATGGGGCTACTGAGTCTAGCCATTTTTCTGCTGACCTTTATGAGTCTGACCCTGATTTATCGGATCAAGTCCCTTCGTCAGGCAGGGATTCGCTTAATAGCTGGTGAGAGCTTGTTTGGGGTTGCTCTCAGACCGGTGTTAGAAGATGTTAGACAACTTATTTTTTCGGTACTGGTATCCAGTCTTTTGGGATTGGGGATTCTCTGGTATCAAGGTGCCTTATTTATGGCAACGGTGCAACTTGTCATCATTGCTCTTCTACTTTATGGATTGACCTTGGCAGGGATTTCTACCTTACTGAGTGTCGTGTATCTACTTGGTTTACAAGAAAATAGTCTGGTGGATCTATTGAAAGGGAAACTCCCTCTCAAACGTATAATGACATTGATGATGGTGGGGCAACTCTTGGCCGTGCTGGTGGTCGGCTCGAGTGCGACTGCTCTCCTACCCCACTACCGTGAAATGCAGGAAATGGAGAGAGCTAGCGATAAATGGAGCCAGTCCTCAGACCGTTACCGTCTATCCTTTGGTTGGTCTAGTGCATTTGCCGATGAAGAAGGAATGCGTAAGGATAATCGTGAGTGGCAGACATTTACTGAAGAACGGTTAGCCAACACAGACTCTTTTTATATCATGAGCAATGTTGACAATTTCTCAGACGGAGCAGAAGTGGACCTAGATGGCAATCGTCTCAGTGACTACACACCGTCAGGGAATGTCATCTATGTCTCACCGCGCTATCTGATAGAAGAAAAGATTACCGTTTCTTCAGAGTTTATGGATAAGATGCAAAACTTATCTGAGGGAGAGTTTGGGCTGATCTTGCCTGAGAGTTTGCGAGAGCAGTCTGCCTACTACCAAGGATTGTTTACAGATTACCTGCAAAACTTTTCATCTGAAAGTGTAGAAGTGACGAGTCAGAAACACTACCTCCCAAAGGTAACGCTAGCTTTTACAGAAACAGGACAGGAACGGTTCCTCTATAATGATGGTTACAAGACGACACGCCAATACCTAAAAGATCCGATTATTGTAGTTCTAACGCCGCAAGCGACTGGAACAAGACCTGTTGCAGGGATGTTATGGGGAACTACGGCTAATAGTGCCTTAAAACTAGATCGATATAGCGACAGCATCACAGCTCTAAAAGAGCAAGGTCTGTATCACAAGATCTCTTATTTGGTAAAAAGCCAACTATTTTTTGCCAAGGTACTAAATGACAAACGGATGGAGTTCTACTCTCTCCTTATAGGGACTATTTTGACCCTGTCTACGGCTATCTTGTTATTTGACTCCATGAATCTTCTCTATTTTGAGCAGTTCAGACGGGAGCTTATGATTAAACGTCTTTCTGGTATGACAATTTATGAGCTTCATGGCAAGTACTTACTGGCGCAAGGAGGAGTTCTCTTGCTTGGTCTAATCCTATCTAGTGTTTTGACAGGAGATAGCTTGATTAGCGCTCTAGTTGTAGCTTTATTTACTCTTAACGCCCTCTTGATTTTAGTAAGGCAGGATAAAAAAGAGGAAGCTGGTAGCATGGCAGTATTGAAAGGAAAATAAGATGATTGATATTCAAGGATTGGAAAAGAAATTTAATGACCGCGCGATTTTCTCTGGTTTAAGTCTCAAGCTGGAGAAGGGCAAGGTTTATGCCTTAATCGGAAAGAGTGGAAGCGGAAAGACGACTCTGCTGAATATCTTAGGAAAGTTAGAAAAGATAGATGGAGGAAGGGTTCTCTATCAGGGGAAAGATTTAAAAAACATTCCCACTCGTGAGTATTTTCGAGACCAGATGGGCTATCTCTTTCAAAATTTTGGCCTTTTAGAAAACCAATCAATCAAAGAGAATTTGGATTTGGGCTTTGTTGGTCAAAAGATTTCAAAAGTAGAACGTTTGGAAAGGCAAGTGGAGGCTTTAGAAAAAGTTAATCTGGGGTATTTGGATTTAGAACAAAAAATTTATACTTTATCTGGGGGAGAGGCTCAACGAGTTGCCCTTGCGAAGACTATTTTGAAAAATCCACCCTTGATTTTGGCAGATGAACCAACAGCAGCTCTTGATCCTGAAAATTCAGAGGAGGTTATGAATCTATTGGTGGATTTGAAAGATGAAAATCGAATTATCATCATTGCGACCCATAATCCCCTAGTCTGGAATAAGGCCGATGAAATCATTGATATGAGGGAGCTTGCTCATGTGTGAAAAAATCCGTATTCGCAGGGTATCTGATTATCCTAGTGCCAGAGGTGGTTTAGAAGATATCCTCATTATGGAAAATATGACCAATCATCTTCTTTTAGTTCAAATCCGAGTGAATGGCTATTTGCTTGATTTTGCTAGTATTGAAGGTCAAAGGCAAAAGCATTATCGTTTGAAAAATTTACCTCAAACGGTTGAACTGACAGTGGATGATGTGGAGGAGGATGTAGATTTGACCCTACCCGAAAATCGAAGTTATCAAGAAGCTGATTTTTTCGAACGGATGTTTCGAGAGAACCGATAAGTCCATTTCCAAGACTATCTTTCTTCATGAGGAAAGATAGTTTTTTGGTATGATTTTCACCCCCAAAATACAAGGGGAATGTGTTACAATAGTAGTAACAGATAATAGAAAAGAGAATAGATGAGAATTGCAGATTATAGCGTGACCAAGGCAGTGCTGGAGCGTCACGGTTTTACCTTTAAAAAGTCCTTTGGGCAAAATTTCTTGACGGATACCAATATCCTACAAAAAATCGTGGATACAGCTGAGATTGATGACCAGGTTAATGTCATTGAAATTGGCCCAGGGATTGGTGCCTTGACGGAATTTTTGGCTGAGCGTGCAGCAGAAGTTATGGCCTTTGAGATCGACCACCGTTTGGTGCCAATTTTGGCAGATACTCTGCGTGATTTTGACAATGTGACCGTAGTCAACGAGGATATTCTCAAGGTCGATTTGGCGCAACATATCCAGAATTTTAAAAATCCTGACCTGCCAATCAAGGTAGTAGCTAACTTGCCTTATTACATCACGACGCCTATTCTCATGCACTTGATCGAGAGTGGGATTCCTTTTAGTGAGTTTGTCGTCATGATGCAAAAAGAAGTGGCAGACCGCATTTCCGCTCAACCAAATACCAAGGCATATGGCAGTTTGTCAATCGCTGTGCAGTATTACATGACTGCCAAGGTTGCCTTTATCGTACCTCGTACGGTCTTTGTGCCAGCGCCAAATGTGGATTCGGCCATCTTGAAAATGGTACGTCGTCCAGAGCCAGCCGTAGCAGTGGAAGACGAGAACTTCTTCTTTAAGGTTTCCAAGGCTAGTTTCACTCATCGCCGCAAGACCTTATGGAATAACCTGACAGGTTACTTTGGTAAGACCGAAGAAGTCAAGGACAAGCTGACCAAGGCTTTGGACCAAGCAGGCTTGTCACCAAGTGTGCGTGGAGAAGCTCTCAGCTTGGCAGAATTTGCCAGCCTAGCAGATGCACTTAAAGGACAAGGACTTTAAAATGCAGGGACAAATTATTAAAGCCTTGGCAGGCTTCTACTATGTAGAGAGTGAGGGCCAGGTCTATCAAACACGTGCGCGTGGGAATTTCCGTAAAAAAGGCCATACTCCCTACGTTGGGGATTTGGTCGACTTTTCTGCCGAGGAAAATTCAGAAGGCTATATCCTCAAGATTCACGAACGGAAAAACAGTCTGGTCCGTCCACCCATTGTCAATATTGACCAAGCTGTAGTAATTATGTCTGTCAAGGAACCTGATTTTAACAGCAATTTGCTGGATCGCTTCTTGGTTCTTTTGGAGCACAAGGGCATCCATCCCATCGTCTATATTTCCAAAATGGATTTGTTGGAAGATAGAGGAGAACTGGATTTTTACCAACAGACTTATGGTGATATCGGCTATGACTTTGTGACCAGTAAAGAGGGACTCCTTCCTTTGTTAACAGGCAAGGTTACAGTCTTTATGGGGCAGACAGGTGTTGGGAAGTCAACCCTTCTCAACAAAATCGCGCCTGACCTCAATCTTGAAACAGGAGAAATCTCAGACAGTCTGGGTCGTGGGCGCCATACTACTCGAGCTGTTAGTTTTTACAACCTCAATGGGGGTAAAATCGCAGATACACCAGGATTTTCATCCTTGGACTACGAAGTATCAACGGCTGAAGACCTCAATCAGGCCTTCCCAGAAATCGCTAGTGTCAGTCGAGAATGTAAATTCCGCACTTGTACCCATACCCATGAGCCGTCCTGTGCAGTGAAGCCAGCAGTGGAAGAAGGGACTATTGCCAGCTTCCGTTTTGACAACTATCTGCAATTCCTCAGTGAGATTGAAAATCGCAGAGAAACCTATAAAAAGGTCAGCAAAAAAATTCCAAAATAAGGAGAAACCTATGTCTCAATACAAGATTGCTCCGTCAATCCTGGCAGCAGATTATGCCAACTTTGAACGTGAAATCAAACGTCTAGAAGCAACTGGTGCAGAATATGCCCATATCGATATCATGGATGGGCACTTTGTGCCACAAATCAGTTTTGGTGCAGGTGTGGTCGAAGCTCTTCGCCCTCATAGTAAGATGGTCTTTGACTGCCACTTGATGGTGGCGAATCCTGAACACCACTTAGAAGACTTTGCGCGCGCAGGTGCAGATATCATCAGTATCCATGTAGAAGCAACACCCCATATCCATGGTGCCCTCCAAAAAATTCGTTCACTCGGAGTTAAGCCTTCAGTCGTTATCAATCCTGGCACACCAGTTGAAGCCGTCAAGCACGTCCTTCACCTAGTTGACCAAGTCTTAGTCATGACAGTTAATCCTGGATTTGGTGGGCAAGCCTTTCTACCAGAGACAATGGATAAGGTCCGTGAGTTGGTTGCCCTTCGTGATGAAAAAGGCTTGAACTTTGAAATCGAAGTGGATGGCGGGATTGATGATCAAACTATTGCTCAAGCCAAAGAAGCTGGTGCGACCGTTTTTGTAGCAGGTTCCTATGTCTTTAAGGGAGATGTCAATGAGCGAGTACAAACTCTCAGAAAACAACTGGACTAGGGTTGCCGTTTTTGCAGGAGGAGACCGCGGTCATTATCGGACGGACTTTGATAGTTTTGTCGGTGTGGATCGAGGCTCGCTCTGGGTCTTGGAGGAAAATCTACCTCTTGCTTTAGCGGTTGGAGATTTTGATTCTGTGACCGAAGAAGAACGACAGGTGATTCAAAAACGTGCCCAGCATTTTGTCCAAGCCCGACCAGAAAAGGATGATACAGATCTGGAATTGGCTCTCTTGACTATTTTTGAGAAAAATCCTCAGGCTCAGGTCACTATTTTCGGTGCTTTGGGTGGTCGTATCGATCATATGCTGGCCAATGTTTTTCTTCCTAGCAATCCCAAGTTGGCGCCTTATATGCGCCAGATAGAAATTGAGGATGGGCAAAATTTGATTGCCTATTGTCCAGAAGGGACCAGTCAGCTTGAACCCCGTTCAGACTACGACTATCTTGCCTTTATGCCAGTTCGAGATAGCCAGCTGACCATTCTCGGTGCTAAGTATGAGTTGACAGAGGAAAATTTTTTCTTTAAAAAAGTGTACGCTTCTAACGAATATATAGATAGGGAAGTGTCGGTGACTTGCCCAGATGGCTATGTGGTCGTGCTACATAGTAAGGACAGGAGGTAGAATGGAAAGTTTACTTGTTCTATTATTGATTGCCAACCTAGCTGGTATCTTTCTGATTTGGCAAAGGCAGGATAAGCAGGAAAAACATCTAAGTAAGAGCTTGGAGGATCAGGCAGATCACTTGTCAGACCAGTTGGATTATCGTTTTGAACAAGCCAGACAAGCTAGCCAGTTAGATCAAAAAGATTTGGAAGTGGCTGTCAGTGACCGTTTGCAAGAAGTTCGAATGGAATTGCATCAAGGATTGACGCAAGTCCGTCAAGAAATGACAGAGAACCTCCTCCAAACCAGAGACAAGACGGACCAACGTCTTCAAGCCTTGCAGGAATCCAATGAGCAACGTTTGGAACAAATGCGCCAGACAGTCGAGGAAAAGTTGGAAAAGACCTTGCAGACGCGCTTGCAGGCTTCCTTTGAGACAGTTTCCAAACAACTGGAGTCGGTCAATCGTGGCCTTGGAGAAATGCAGACAGTTGCCCGCGATGTCGGAGCCCTCAACAAGGTTCTCTCTGGAACCAAGACGCGAGGTATTCTGGGAGAATTGCAACTGGGGCAAATTATTGAGGACATCATGACCCCTGCCCAGTATGAACGAGAATACGCAACGGTTGAAAACTCTAGTGAACGAGTGGAGTATGCCATCAAGTTACCCGGACAAGGCGACCAGGAATATGTCTACCTACCGATTGACTCCAAGTTTCCACTGGCAGATTATTACCGCTTAGAAGAAGCCTATGATGCGGGTGACAAGGACGAGATCGAACGCTGTCGCAAGTCACTCTTAGCAAGCGTCAAGCGCTTTGCCAAGGATATCAAGAGCAAGTACATATCACCGCCTCGGACGACCAATTTTGGAGTTTTGTTTGTTCCGACAGAAGGTCTCTACTCAGAAATCGTCCGCAATCCGATCTTCTTTGATGACTTGAGACGGGAGGAGCAGATTATTGTCTCAGGTCCAAGTACCCTATCAGCCCTGCTTAACTCTCTATCAGTTGGTTTCAAGACTCTCAATATCCAAAAAAGTGCTGACCATATCAGCAAGACTCTCGCTAGTGTCAAGACCGAGTTTGGCAAGTTTGGTGGTATTCTGGTCAAGGCACAAAAACACCTCCAACATGCCTCTGGCAATATTGATGAACTATTAAACCGTCGTACCACAGCTATCGAGCGGACGCTCCGTCACATTGAGTTATCAGAAGGTGAGCCTGCGCTTGATCTACTCCATTTCCAAGAAGATGAGGAAGAATATGAAGATTAGTCACATGAAAAAAGATGAGCTGTTTGAAGGCTTTTACCTAATCAAATCGGCTGACCTGAGGCAAACTCGTGCTGGGAAAAACTACCTAGCCTTTACCTTCCAAGATGATAGTGGCGAGATTGAAGGGAAACTCTGGGATGCCCAACCTCATAATGTTGAGGCCTTTACAGCAGGTAAGGTTGTTCACATGAAAGGGCGCCGAGAAGTTTATAACAACACCCCTCAAGTCAATCAAATTACCCTTCGCCTGCCTCAACCTGGCGAACCCAATGATCCAGCTGATTTCAAGGTCAAGTCGCCAGTTGATGTCAAGGAAATCCGTGACTACATGTCGCAAATGATTTTCAAAATAGAAAATCCTGTTTGGCAACGGATTGTCCGAAAGCTCTACACCAAGTATGATAAGGAATTTTACTCTTATCCAGCTGCCAAGACAAACCATCATGCCTTTGAAACGGGCTTGGCCTATCATACGGCAACCATGGTGCGCTTGGCAGATGCCATTAGCGAGATCTATCCTCAGCTCAATAAGAGCCTGCTTTATGCAGGGATTATGCTGCATGACTTAGCTAAAGTTATCGAGTTGACGGGACCAGACCAGACGGAGTATACAGTGCGAGGCAATCTCCTTGGACATATTGCTCTGATTGATAGTGAAATTACTAAGACAGTTATGGAACTCGGCATCGATGACACCAAGGAAGAAGTCGTTCTGCTCCGCCACGTTATTCTCAGCCACCACGGTTTACTAGAGTATGGAAGTCCAGTTCGTCCACGTATCATGGAGGCAGAGATTATCCATATGATTGATAATCTGGATGCTAGCATGATGATGATGTCAACAGCTTTGGCTTTGGTTGATAAAGGAGAGATGACCAATAAAATCTTCGCTATGGACAATCGTTCCTTCTATAAACCAGATTTAGATTAATAATTTAAGAAAAATGAGCATTTTTAGGGCAAGAATGTTCGTTTTTTTATGTGAATATGGTATAATAGATAAAATATCAAAATTAAATGAAATGGGAAATAGAAATGAAATTAAGAAGAAGTGATCGGATGGTTGTCATTTCCAACTATTTGATTAATAATCCTTATAAACTAACTAGTCTCAATACGTTTGCTGAAAAGTATGAATCTGCTAAATCATCCATCTCAGAAGATATCGTGATTATCAAACGCGCCTTTGAGGAAATTGAAATCGGTCATATCCAGACAGTAACTGGTGCTGGCGGAGGTGTTATCTTTACACCGTCTATTTCGAATCAGGATGCTAAGGAAATGGTTGAAGACTTGTGTGCCAAGTTGTCAGAAAGTGACCGTATCTTGCCAGGTGGTTACATCTACCTGTCCGATTTGCTTAGCACACCAGCCATCTTGAAAAATATTGGTCGCATTATTGCCAAGAGCTTTATGGACCAAAAAATTGATGCGGTTATGACAGTAGCGACTAAGGGTGTTCCACTTGCAAATGCAGTTGCCAATGTCCTCAATGTTCCTTTTGTTATTGTGCGCCGTGACCTGAAAATTACCGAAGGTTCAACTGTCAGCGTCAACTATGTATCCGGTTCAAGTGGTGACCGCATTGAGAAAATGTTCCTTTCAAAACGTAGTCTCAAGGCAGGTAGTCGTGTCTTGATTGTGGACGATTTCTTGAAAGGTGGCGGAACGGTCAACGGGATGATCAGTCTCTTGCGCGAATTCGACTCAGAACTGGCAGGTGTTGCAGTCTTTGCGGATAATGCCCAAGAAGAACGTGAAAAGCAATTTGACTACAAGTCACTTTTGAAGGTAACCAATATTGATGTCAAGAACCAAGCCATCGATGTTGAGGTTGGCAATATCTTTGACGAAGATAAATAAGAGATAGAACTAAAGGTTGGAACGATAGTCCCAGCCTTTCTTTGCAAATAGAATAGAAGGAAGCGTATGAAAACACCATTTATTAATAGAGAAGAGTTAGAAAAGATTGTTGTCGAGTTCCCAACTCCCTTTCACTTGTATGATGAGAAGGGAATTCGTGAAAAGGCAAGAGCCGTCAACCAAGCATTTTCGTGGAACAAGGGCTTTAAGGAATATTTTGCAGTTAAGGCTACTCCAACTCCAGCTATTTTGAAAATTCTCCAAGAGGAAGGTTGCGGTGTGGACTGCTCTAGTTATGTGGAGCTTTTGATGAGTCATAAACTGAATTTCCCTGGTTCTGAGATTATGTTCTCTTCAAACAACACGCCAGACAAGGAATATGCCTATGCGCGTGAATTGGGTGCGACCATTAACTTGGATGCCTTTGAAGATATTGAACATCTGGAGCGAGCAGCAGGTATTCCAGAAATCATCTCATGTCGTTACAATCCCGGAGGTGTTTTTGAGCTGGGGACAGACATCATGGACAATCCTGGAGAAGCCAAGTTTGGCATGACCAAGGACCAGCTCTTTGAAGCCTTTGCCATCTTGAAGGAAAAAGGAGCTAAGACTTTTGGGATTCACTCCTTCCTAGCGTCCAATACCGTGACCCATCTCTATTATCCAGAGTTGGCGCGTCAGCTTTTTGAATTGGCTGTTGAAATCAAGGAAAAGTTGGGTATTTCACTAGACTTTATCAATCTTTCTGGCGGTATTGGAGTCAACTATCGTCCTGAGCAGGAGCCAAATGATATCGTCTTGATTGGCGAGGGAGTTCGTAAGGTTTATGAAGAGGTCCTTACGCCAGCAGGTCTTGGTCAGGTCAAGATTTTTACCGAATTGGGTCGCTTTATGTTAGCCCCTCACGGTGCTTTGGTCACAAGAGTCACTCATAAGAAGAAAACTTACCGTACCTATCTAGGTGTGGATGCATCAGCAGTCAACCTCATGCGTCCAGCTATGTACGGAGCTTACCATCATATTACTAACGTGACCCATCCAGATGGACCAGCTGAAGTGGTAGATGTGGTTGGTTCACTCTGTGAAAACAATGATAAATTTGCAGTAAATCGTGAACTACCTCATACAGAAATCGGTGATTTGCTGGTAATTCATGATACAGGTGCTCACGGTTTTTCAATGGGCTACCAGTACAACGCCAAACTTCGTTCTGCGGAAATCCTTTATACCGAAGAAGGTAAAGCCCGTCAAATCCGCCGTGCAGAGCGCCCTGAGGACTACTTTGCAACCTTGTATGGCTTTGATTTTGAAGAATAAAATGATAAGTAATTGAAAATGAAATTGAAAAATAGATTGCTTTCTAAAAAATAGGCAAAAATCTTGTTTTTCCTTCAAGTCGTGATATAATAAAACTATAAAACGTTTTCAAGGAAGGTAACGATATGTCTGAAGAAACAATTGATTATGGACAAGTGACAGGAATGGTGCATTCGACAGAAAGCTTTGGGTCAGTAGATGGGCCCGGTATTCGCTTTATTGTCTTTTTGCAGGGCTGTCACATGCGTTGCCAGTATTGCCACAACCCGGACACTTGGGCTATGGAGTCCAATAAATCACGTGAACGGACGGTAGATGATGTCTTGACAGAAGCCTTGCGCTACCGCGGTTTCTGGGGAAATAAGGGTGGGATTACAGTCAGTGGAGGAGAAGCCCTCTTGCAGATTGATTTCCTGATTGCCCTCTTTACCAAGGCCAAGGAACAAGGAATCCACTGTACCTTGGATACCTGTGCCCTTCCTTTCCGTAATAAACCACGTTACCTTGAAAAGTTTGACAAACTCATGGCTGTCACTGACTTGGTTCTCTTAGATATCAAGGAAATCAACGAAGAACAGCATAAGATTGTCACTAGCCAAACCAATAAAAATATCTTGGCTTGTGCCCAGTATCTATCAGATATTGGAAAACCTGTCTGGATTCGCCACGTGCTAGTTCCAGGATTGACAGATAGAGATGATGACTTGATTGAACTTGGTAAGTTCGTCAAGACCCTCAAAAATGTTGATAAGTTTGAAATTCTACCTTATCACACCATGGGTGAGTTCAAATGGCGTGAATTGGGAATTCCTTATTCACTCGAAGGGGTTAAACCGCCAACAGCAGACCGCGTCAAGAATGCTAAAAAACTCATGGATACCGAAAGTTATCAAGACTATATGAAACGTGTACATGGATAAAAAAGAAGCCTGATGGAAACATCGGGCTTTTGATACTCAATGAAAATCAAAGAGCAAACTAGGAAGCTAGCCGCAGGTTGCTCAAAACAGTGTTTTGAGGTTGTGGATAGAACTGACGAAGTCAGTAACATATATACGGCAAGGCGAAGCTGACGTGGTTTGAATTTGATTTTCGAAGAGTATGACTTGCAAAAAAGACTTAGCAAACTAGCTAAGCCTTTTTCTTCTTATCTCGAACGTTGTTTTCCAGCGTTGCGATTTTTGTGTTTTTTCTTGCTTGTGATAGCAGTTGGTTGTTCAGGGGTAACGTCTTTTCGTCCATTTGGTGTTGAGAAAGCACTTGCTTTTGGTGGGTTCTTGGCCAGTTCTTCACGGACTTTTTTGCGAAGTTTTGGACGAACGATATAGTTGACGATAAACTGTTGGAGAATCATCATGAAACCACCGACAACCCAGTAAAGTGTGACACTGGCTGGTGAAATGAGGGAGAAGCCGGCAATCATGACTGGGCTCACGTAAGCCATTTTCTTGATTTGATCTCTTTGCGTTTCATCTTCTACTCCGTGAAGTGAGAGGAGTGATTGAAGATAGTAAAGGACACCAGCGCAGGCAGCTAAAATCATACTTGGAGAGCCTAGAGGAATTCCTAGGTAACTTGCTTGAGCGACACCTTCAGTATGTTGGGCAGCAAAGTAGATAGCTGAGAAGAAAGGCATTTGAAGGAGGATAGGGAAACATCCTACACCACCAAACATGCTGATGCCGTGTTCTTTTTGAGCGGCAAAGAGAGCTTGTTGTGCTTCGAGTTTTTCTTCTTGAGTCGTTGCTTCTTTGAGACGAGTTTGATGTGGCTCAAGGACGTGCTTGAGGGCGTTCATCTTTTCAGAGTGAAGCGTTGCCTTCCATGATTGGTAGATACCAAGTGGCAAGATAATCAAGCGCACGATAATGGTTACGATGATGATAGCGACACCAAAGCCTAGACCTTGATCAGTAGCGAAGTACTTGATAGCTTCAGCCATAGGCGCTCCGATAGTATTCCAAATAAATCCTATTGGCTTTCCTGTGGCTTTATCGACGCTAACACAGCCAGTCAAGACAAGCAACATAGACACTCCCATAGCCGAGAGTGCAAAACGTTTAATAGATTTCACTGTTTTTATTCCTTCTTTAAAAATTATACCTTTCTATTCTACTGTTTTTTTACAAAATATACAATAGTTCTAGAGACCTAATTTGCGATTTTGAAGTCAGGGTAAGGAGGAAAGTTGCTTAGTTTGACATCTAAGTAGCTGACTTTTGAAAAAGGTGTGGGTCCTTTTCGTATTTCTTGGATAAATTTCGCCATGATAGCAGATGAGTCTGCTTGGGCTAAGATCTCCACTGTGCCATCGTCATTATTCCAGACACGACCTGTGATACCACCAATTTCAAGCGCCAGGCTGTAAACACCCCAACGAAAGCCGACTCCCTGTACCCTGCCTTGGGCAATCATTCTAACCTTTTGCATACCAAACCCCTTTGATTGTGTTATAATATTTCTATGACTATTATAACCTCAAAAGCCAATTCTGTGGTAAAAAATGCCAAGAAATTACACCAAAAAAAATACCGCAAGTCTGCCTATTTGATTGAAGGATGGCACTTGTTTGAAGAAGCTGTTCAAGCTGGAGTGACGATTGAGAAGATCTTTGCCCTAGAAACTTATCGAGATCAGTTAGCCTCGTTTCCGCAAACTGTCTGGGTGTCAGAGGATATTTTGCTAGATTTGGCAGATTCTCAGACTCCACAGGGAATTGTTGCCGTCGTTCAAAAAGAAGAAGTAGGGCAAGTTGACTTTAGTCAGGGCAAGTTCTTGTTTTTGGAAGATGTGCAAGATCCTGGTAATGTGGGAACCATCATTCGGACTGCGGATGCAGCAGGATTTACAGGAGTGATTGTTTCAGATAAGTCGGCAGACATCTACAGTCTCAAGACCCTCCGTTCTATGCAAGGCAGTCATTTTCATTTGCCCATTTATCGGATGTCGAGCCAAGCGCTTCTCGAGGAAGCTAAAAAGGCTGGTATCCCTGTGCTAGCAACCACTCTTTCCAAGGATTCTAAAGATTATCGTGACTTGCCTCATTTAGATCAGTTTGTCTTGGTTATGGGAAATGAGGGTCAAGGAATTAGTCCCCTCATGGCTGAAAGTGCAGACCAGTTGGTCCACATTAGTATGAAGGGGCAGGCAGAGAGTTTGAATGTTGCGGTTGCAGCCGGTATTTTAATTTTCCATTTAAGCTAATTTTAACTTTCTTTGTTATAATCAAGGAAAGATGTTCATAGAGAAGGAGAAAAGATGAATCACACTATTATTCATGACCGCGCAGGTCTCAATCAATTTTACGCTAAGGTTTATGCCTTTGTTGGTCTAGGAATCGGACTATCCGCTTTGGTATCAGGTCTTATGTTGACGGTCTTTCAATCTCAGTTGGTTTACTTTTTGATGCAGGGACGTCTCTGGTTGACCATTGCTACTTTTGCGGAGTTAGCTTTGGTTTTCGTTGCCAGTAGCATGGCTTCAAAGAATAGTCCAGCGGCTCTTCCAGTATTTTTACTTTACTCAGTATTAAACGGCTTTACCCTCAGTTTTGTGGTGGCCTTCTATACTCCGGGTACAGTTTTATCTGCCTTTGTATCGAGCGCCCTTCTCTTCTTTGTCATGGCGGCAGTTGGTATCTTCACCAAGAAAGATTTGAGTGGCCTTGGTCGGGCTATGATGGCGGCTCTTATCGGTTTGCTGATTGCCATGGTAGTCAATATTTTCTTGGCTAGTGGTTTCTTTGATTATATGATCAGCGTAGCCATGGTCTTGGTCTTCTCTGGGCTGATTGCTTGGGACAACCAAAGGATTCGCCTTGCCTATGAACAATCACAAGGTCGTGTAGCGACAGGCTGGGTTGTGTCAATGGCTCTCAGTATCTATCTTGATTTTATCAATCTTTTCCTAAGTATTTTACGTATCTTCGGTCGTAATGACTAGAAGGTACCTAACATCAGTGTTCGAAGGAGCACTGATTTTTTTCGTATTTGCTCTTTCCTTTTCTTGAAAATAGGTGTATAATGCTTTTAATTAATTTTTTGAGGAGTAGTTTATGAAGAAAAGTTTTATCCATCAACAAGAAGAGATTTCCTTTGTCAAAAACACTTTTACCCAGTATTTGAAAGATAAGTTAGAAGTTGTCGAAGTTCAAGGTCCTATCTTGAGTAGGGTCGGTGACGGGATGCAGGACAACTTATCAGGTGTTGAGAATGCCGTATCGGTCAAGGTTCTCCAAATCCCTGATGCTACTTATGAAGTGGTGCATTCACTTGCTAAATGGAAACGCCATACTCTAGCTCGCTTTGGTTTCGGTGAAGGTGAAGGTCTTTTCGTCCACATGAAAGCCCTTCGTCCAGACGAAGACTCGCTGGATGCAACCCACTCTGTTTATGTTGACCAGTGGGACTGGGAGAAGGTTATCCCAAATGGTAAGCGTAACATCGCTTATCTAAAAGAAACAGTTGAGAAGATTTACAAGGCCATTCGCCTTACTGAGCTAGCTGTTGAAGCCCGCTATGACATCGAGTCAATCTTGCCAAAACAAATCACTTTTATCCACACAGAAGAGTTGGTAGAACGCTACCCAGACTTGACACCAAAAGAGCGTGAAAATGCTATTTGTAAAGAATTTGGAGCAGTCTTCTTGATCGGTATCGGTGGTGAATTACCAGACGGTAAACCGCACGATGGGCGTGCACCAGACTATGATGACTGGACAAGCGAATCTGAAAATGGCTACAAGGGTCTGAATGGCGATATTCTTGTCTGGAATGAGTCTCTAGGTGGAGCCTTTGAGTTGTCTTCTATGGGGATTCGTGTAGATGAAGAAACCCTTCGCCGTCAAGTAGAAATTACCGGTGATGAGGACCGCTTGGAATTGGAATGGCACAAGGCTTTGTTGAATGGCCTATTCCCGTTGACAATCGGTGGAGGAATTGGACAATCTCGTATGGCCATGTTCCTACTTCGCAAGAAACACATCGGAGAAGTGCAAACAAGTGTTTGGCCTCAGGAAGTCCGCGATACTTACGAAAATATTTTGTAGAGAATCGAACCGCAAGGTTCGGTTTTCTTTCTCTTTTCGCCTATAATTTGGTATAATAAACGGTATGAAAATCGTATCAGGAATCTATGGGGGACGCCCCCTCAAGACACTAGAAGGCAAGACGACAAGGCCCACTTCGGATAAGGTTAGGGGAGCCATTTTTAACATGATTGGTCCCTACTTTGAAGGTGGACGAGTCTTGGACCTTTATGCAGGTAGTGGTGGTTTATCTATCGAAGCAGTATCGCGTGGCATGTCTAGCGCTGTTTTGGTGGAGAGAGACCGTAAGGCTCAGACCATCGTGGCTGAAAATATTCGGATGACCAAGGAAGTTGGAAAATTTCAACTCCTCAAGATGGATGCAGAACGGGCATTGGAACAGGTATCTGGGGAATTCGACCTCATTTTCTTAGACCCTCCTTATGCCAAGGAACAAATCGTAGCAGATATTGAAAAAATGGCTGAGAGAGAGCTATTTTCTGAAGATATTATGGTCGTGTGTGAGACGGATAAGGCCGTTGAACTTCCGGAAGAAATTGCCTGCCTGGGTATCTGGAAGGAAAAAATTTATGGAATTAGTAAGGTGACAGTTTATGTCAGATAAGATTGGCTTATTCACAGGCTCATTTGATCCGATGACAAATGGGCATCTGGATATCATTGAACGGGCGAGCAGACTCTTTGATAAGCTCTATGTCGGTATTTTTTTTAATCCCCACAAACAAGGATTTCTTCCTATCGAAAATCGTAAACGGGGGTTAGAAAAGGCTTTGAAACATTTGGGAAATGTTAAAGTCGTGTCTTCTCATGATGAATTGGTGGTCGATGTCGCGAAAAGACTGGGGGCTACTTGTCTAGTGCGTGGTTTGAGGAATGCGTCTGATTTGCAATATGAAGCCAGTTTTGATTACTACAACCATCAGCTGTCTCCTAATATAGAGACCATTTATTTACATAGCCGACCTGAACATCTCTATATCAGTTCATCCGGTATTAGAGAGCTATTGAAGTTTGGTCAGGATATTGCTTGCTATGTTCCCGAGAGTATTTTGGAGGAAATAAGAAATGAAAAAAAAGATTAGATGGCCCTTATATGTCATTGCGGCCTTGATTGTGACCTTCTTGGCATTTGTAGTGCCTTTGCCCTACTATATAGAGGTTCCAGGTGGTTCGGAAGATATTCGCCAAGTCCTTAAAGTCAATGACACAGAAGATAAGGAAGCTGGGGCCTATCAATTCGTTACGGTTGGTGTCCAGCACGCTACTTTAGCCCATATGATTTATGCGTGGTTGACGCCTTTTACAGATATTCGTAGTGCCCAAGAGACTACAGGTGGCTCTTCCGATGTTGAATTTATGCGGATTAATCAATTCTACATGCAAACATCGCAAAACATGGCCAAGTATCAAGGGCTAAAAACCGCTGGTAAAGATATCGAACTCAAATACCTTGGGGTTTATGTTTTGACTGTGACGGATAATTCGACCTTTAAAGGGATTCTTAACATCTCTGATACCGTCACAGCAGTCAATGATCAAACCTTTGACAGTTCCAAAGACTTGATTGATTACGTTAATTCTCAAAAACTAGGGGACTCCGTCAAGGTAACTTATGAAGAGGATGGGCAAACCAAATCTGCAGAAGGTAAGATTATCACCTTGGAAAATGGCAAAAATGGGATTGGAATCGGCTTGATTGACCGTACAGAAGTAACCAGTGATGTCCCAATTCGCTTTTCAACAGCTGGTATTGGCGGTCCAAGTGCAGGTCTCATGTTTAGTCTGGCCATCTATACCCAAATAGCTGACCCTGGCCTTCGTAATGGCCGTATTGTTGCCGGTACAGGTACCATTGACCGTGATGGTAATGTGGGGGATATTGGAGGTATTGATAAAAAAGTTGTGGCTTCGGCTAGAGAAGGTGCCGCGATTTTCTTTGCCCCGGATAACCCTGTTAGCGAAGAAGAACAAAAAGCGCATCCGGATGCGAAAAACAACTACCAAACAGCCCTGGAAGCAGCTAAAACAATCAAGACAGATATGAAAATCGTGCCTGTTAAAACCCTACAAGATGCAATTGATTACTTGAAAAACAATCCCTAGTTTTAAGTGAAGTTTCCAAACTAGCGTACAGACAGAGAAGATGGTATAATAGTCAAATGGTTCAATTATTATTCACTCTAAGCAGTCACATGCTCTTTATTTATGTGAGTTTTTACCTTTTAAAGAATCTTGTTAGATGGGAAAAAGTCTTAAAAGTAACAGCTGAGAACACAGGAAAAGTTCGTTTGCTAGTAGCCCTTTTCAGCATTGTCATGGGCTATATCATGAGTTCTTTCTTTATCAGCCTATATCAGTTGTGGCAAGAAGCGCTTAGAGGATTATTATAAAATCAAATGTAAAGGAAGTAAGTATGGAAAAAATTGTGGTTCAAGGTGGCGATAATCGTCTGGTAGGAAGTGTTACGATCGAAGGAGCAAAGAATGCAGTCTTACCCTTGTTGGCAGCGACTATTCTAGCAAGTGAAGGAAAGACTGTTTTGCAGAACGTTCCTATCTTGTCAGATGTTTTCACTATGAATCAGGTGGTTCGGGGTTTGAATGCCAAGGTTGATTTTAATGAAGAAGCTCATCTTGTTGAGGTGGACGCGACTGGCGATATCACTGAGGAAGCTCCTTACAAGTATGTCAGCAAGATGCGTGCATCTATCGTTGTCTTGGGACCAATTCTTGCCCGTGTAGGTCATGCTAAGGTATCCATGCCAGGTGGTTGTACGATTGGTAGCCGTCCTATTGATCTTCATTTGAAAGGTCTAGAAGCTATGGGGGCTAAGATTAGTCAGACAGCTGGTTATATCGAAGCCAAGGCTGATCGCTTACATGGAGCTCATATCTATATGGATTTCCCAAGTGTTGGTGCTACGCAGAACTTGATGATGGCAGCAACTCTAGCTGATGGTGTGACAGTGATTGAGAATGCTGCGCGTGAGCCTGAGATTGTTGACTTAGCCATTCTCCTAAATGAAATGGGAGCCAAGGTCAAAGGTGCTGGTACAGAGACCATTACTATTACCGGTGTTGAGAAACTTCATGGTACGACTCACAATGTAGTCCAAGACCGTATCGAAGCAGGAACCTTTATGGTAGCTGCTGCCATGACAGGTGGTGATGTCTTGATTAAAGACGCTGTTTGGGAGCACAACCGTCCCTTGATTGCCAAGTTACTTGAAATGGGAGTGGAAGTGACAGAGGAGACTGAAGGAATTCGAGTTCGCTCTCAACTAGAAAATCTAAAAGCTGTTCATGTGAAAACCTTGCCCCACCCAGGATTTCCAACGGATATGCAGGCCCAATTTACAGCCTTGATGACCGTCGCAAAAGGGGAATCAACCATGGTGGAGACAGTTTTTGAAAATCGTTTCCAACACCTAGAAGAAATGAGACGTATGGGATTGCATTCTGAGATTATCCGTGATACAGCTCGTATTGTTGGTGGACAAGCTTTGCAGGGTGCAGAAGTTCTTTCTACTGACCTTCGTGCCAGCGCAGCCTTGATTTTGACAGGTTTGGTAGCGCAGGGAGAAACAGTGGTCGGTAAATTGGTTCACTTGGATAGAGGTTATTACCGATTCCATGAGAAGTTGGCGCAGCTAGGTGCTAAGATTCAGCGGATTGAGGCAAGCGATGAAGATGAGTAAGAAATCAAGCTATGTAATCAAGCGTTTACTTTTAGTCATTTTGGTATTGTTTTTAGGTGCTCTAGCCCTAGGAATCGGCTTAATGGTCGGCTATGGAATCTTGGGCAAGGGTCAAGATCCATGGGCTATCTTGTCTCCAGCAAAATGGCAGGAATTGATTCATAAATTTACAGGAAATTAGGCTGGGAGACCAGCCTTTTTATAAAGATAAGGAGAAATATGAACAAAAAAACAAGACAGACACTAATCGGACTGCTAGTGTTATTGCTTTTGTCTGCAGGGAGCTATTATATCAAGCAGATACAGTCGACAGCTAATAGTCCCAAAACCAAGCTTAGTCAGAAAAAACAAGCGCCTGAAGCTCCTAGTCAAGCATTGGCAGAGAGTGTCTTAACAGATGTGGTCAAAAGCCAAATAAAAGGGAGTCTTGAGTGGAATGGCTCAGGTGCTTTTATCGTCAATGGTAATAAAACAAATCTAGATGCCAAGGTTTCAAGTAAGCCCTACGCTGATAATAAAACAAAGACAGTGGGCAAGGAAACAGTGCCAACCGTAGCAAATGCCCTCTTGTCTAAGGCTACTCGCCAGTACAAGAATCGTGAAGAAACTGGGAATGGTTCGACTTCTTGGACTCCTCCAGGCTGGCATCAGGTTAAGAATCTAAAGGGTACTTATACCCATGCGGTCGATAGAGGTCACTTGTTAGGCTATGCCTTAATCGGTGGCTTGGATGGTTTTGATGCCTCGACAAGCAATCCTAAAAACATTGCTGTTCAGACAGCCTGGGCAAATCAGGCTCAGGCCGAGGATTCGACTGGTCAAAACTACTATGAAAGCATGGTACGTAAGGCCTTGGATAAAAACAAGCGAGTCCGTTACCGTGTAACTCTTTACTACGCTTCAAACGAGGATTTAGTTCCTTCAGCTTCACAGATTGAAGCCAAGTCTTCAGACGGAGAATTGGAATTTAATGTTCTAGTTCCCAATGTTCAAAAAGGGCTTCAACTGGATTACCGAACTGGAGAAGTAACTGTAACTCAGTAAAATACAGAATAAACTCCTATGTCACTTGAAGATGTAGGAGTTCTTTTTTGGACATTTTAAGTAGAACTAGAATAGACACTGAGAAAAAATAATATGTACTGAGCTAATTTTTGTGATATAATAAGTGACAAGATACTATTTTAGGAGAAGAACTATGGAAGACCCAAGTAGTCAGAATTTGTTGCTACAATTTGTTTTGTTGTTTATCTTGACAGTGTTAAATGCCTTTTTCTCAGCCACAGAAATGGCCATGGTTTCACTTAACCGTGCGCGTGTTGAACAAAAGGCGGAAGAAGGAGACAGACGCTACATCCGCCTGCTGAAGGTACTAGAAAATCCTAACCACTTTTTATCAACCATTCAGGTAGGAATCACCCTGATTACAATCTTATCAGGGGCGAGTTTAGCCGATACTCTAGGACGTGTGATTTCCTCTTGGCTTGGGAATGGCGAAACAGCACAAGCCGTGGCAACTTTTCTATCCTTGGCATTTTTGACTTATATTTCCATCGTTTTTGGGGAATTATATCCTAAGAGAATCGCTCTTAATCTAAAGGATGCCTTGGCGATTCGTACAGCGCCAGTCATTATTGGATTGGGGAAACTAGTTAGTCCCTTTGTTTGGCTCTTGTCTGCATCTACCAATCTCTTGAGTCGCTTGACTCCTATGACCTTTGACGATGCTGACGAAAAAATGACCCGTGATGAAATTGAGTACATGTTGACAAAAAGTGAAGAAACACTAGATGCTGACGAAATTGAGATGTTACAAGGGATCTTTTCACTGGACGAATTAATGGCCAGAGAAGTCATGGTTCCTCGGACGGATGCCTTCATGGTCGATATTCAGGATGAGAGTCAAACCATCATCCAAAGTATTTTAAAACAAAATTATTCTCGTATCCCTGTCTATGATGGGGATAAGGACAATGTGATTGGGATTATTCACACCAAGAGTCTCCTTAAGGCGGGCTTTGTGGACGGTTTTGACAATATTATTTGGAAGAAAATCTTACAAGATCCACTTTTTGTTCCTGAAACCATTTTTGTGGATGACTTGTTAAAAGAATTGCGCAATACCCAAAGACAAATGGCAATCTTGCTGGATGAATACGGTGGGATGGCTGGTTTGGTGACACTTGAAGACCTCTTAGAGGAAATCGTTGGGGAAATCGATGACGAAACAGATAAGGCTGAAATCGAAGTTCATCAAATCGGAGAAGATACTTATATTGTTCAAGGTACCATGAATCTCAATGATTTTAATGACTACTTTGATGTCGAACTGGCAAGTGATGACGTTGATACCATTGCTGGTTATTATTTGACAGGAGTTGGGACCATTCCAACGACTGAGAAACTCAGCTATGAATTAGTCAGCCAAAACAAACAGCTTATCCTAACCAATGATAAAGTGAAAAATGGACGTGTTACCAAGGTAAAAGTCCAAATCACAGAAGTCGAAATAGAAGAAGAAACAGAGTAAATTAGAGGCTTTTGTCATCATGAGTGACAAAGCTTTTTTCAGTTGTTTTAAAAGGGAATAGTATCCTCGAAAAACTCAGCCCCAACCTTGCCCCAAAAGTTTTTTAAAGTTATACGTATTTATTCGAGGAAAAAGAAAAAAGCCCTTTAAATTGGGCTTTCTGTCTTGATAAATTCCGATAAATTCGGTATTGAAAGGCGGTAGACGGATTTGAACCGACGATCAAGCTTTTGCAGAGCCGTGCCTTACCACTTGGCTATACCGCCTTAACGTTTATTATTATACCTTGAAAATGATTTTCAGTCAATAGCTTTTTCAGATTTTTTGTGTCAATAAGCCTAAATATTCTGAAAATTCGTTTACTTTTCTTGAAATCTATGGTATAATTGATGATAACCTATACTTTATAAGAGGAGTAAAGAAATGAAAAAAAGTCAAGTGCTTGCTGTAGCGGGGGCTACCTTATTAGCGTCAGGAGTTCTAGCTGCGTGTTCAAACACTAGTTCAAATAATGCTAAACTAGCAAAAGATTACCAATATGTTTATCAAACAGATCCAGAAACCTTGGATTATATCGTTAGCAATATTGATTTAACATCTTTCGTCACAACAAATGCTGTAGATGGTTTGTTGGCTAACGATAAATATGGTAATCTGGTTCCTTCTATTGCTGAATCATGGACAGTTTCAAAAGATGGTTTGACTTATACCTATAAAATCCGTAAGGATGCTAAATGGGTGACAGCAGAGGGAGAAGAATACGCTCCTGTAACTGCTAAAGACTTCGTTACTGGTTTGAAACATGCTGTAGATGGAAAATCAAAAGGACTTTCAATCGTTAGCTCTTCTATTAAGGGATTAGAAGCCTATATCAAGGGTGAAACAAGCGATTTTTCAACCGTTGGAGTAAAAGCACTTGATGATCAAACACTAGAATATACTTTGAACCAGCCAGAAACTTTCTGGAATGACAAGACAACTAGTGGTGTTTTGATGCCGGTTAATGAAGAATTCTTAACTTCAAAAGGGGAAGGTTTTGGTGCCCCAACCGATGCTAACTCTATTCTTTATAACGGTCCATTTGTCTTAAAATCTGTAACTCCAAAATCATCTATCGAGATGGCTAAAAATGATGCTTACTGGGACAAAGAAAATGTAAAAATTGAGAACGTTAAGTTCACTTTCTGGGATGGTAAGGACCAAGATGTGATTGCCAAAGGTTTTGCTGATGGTCAATATAGCAAGGCGCGTATCTTCCCTACAAGTTCTACATATGAAAAATATGCAGCTGACTTCAAAGATAACATTTACTTTAATGAACCAGGAGCGGGTGTTGCAACTGTCAGCTTGAACTATGGTCGTACAGCTTATAACCACACAGCTAAGACGAGTGATGCCCAAAAGACATCTACTCAGAAAGCATTGCTAAACAAGGAATTCCGTCAAGCCTTGAACTTTGCTGTCGATCGCAATTCTTACTCAGCTCAAACAAATGGTACAGATGGAGCTGCAGTAGCCATCCGTAATACGTTTGCACCTTATAATCTTCAAGTTGGTAAGAAAACATTTGGTGAATTGGTACAAGATAGCTTGGCTAAGACAAATTCTTCTACTTGGTCAAACGTGTCTCTAGCAGATTCTCAAAATGGCCTTTACAATGAAGAAAAAGCGAAAGAAGTCTTTGCTAAAGCAAAATCAAGCCTACAAGCTGAAGGTGTTGAATTCCCAATCCACTTGGATGCCTTGGTTATCCAAGAATCAACAGCGGTTGTAAACCGTGTTCAATCATTGAAACAATCAATTGAAAAAGTATTGGGTTCAGATAATGTTGTTGTAGATTTACAACAAATGACTCAAGCAGAAGCTTTACCAATTTCATTTAGCGCTCCAACAGCTAAAGAACAAGACTGGGATATTCATACCTTGCTAGGATGGAACCCTGACTATCAAGATCCTTCTACTTTCTTGGATCAATTCGTCCTTAAGGGAGGAAGCACTCGCCTTTACCTTGGTATTGACCAAAACACAGATGCATCAGTAGTAAGCAAACTTGGTTTAGCTGACTATGGAAAATTACTTGATGACGCAAACAGCGAAAACCAAGATGTTCAAAAACGTTATGAAAAATACGCAGTAGCACAAGCTTGGTTGACTGACAATGCTTTGACAATTCCAGTAATGGCTTCTCCTAAAGAAACAGCCGTTTCATATGTTTCAAAAGTTCTACCATTTAGCTCTTCATATTCTGTAGCCGGCCTTAAAGGTGAAAATTCAGGATACTTGAAGTACACTGAAGTTGGTGAAAAAGCAATCACCAAAGAAGAGTATGAAAAAGCTCGTGAAAAATGGTTGAAAGAAAAGACTGAGTCAAACGAGAAAGCTCAAAAAGAATTGGCAAGTCATGTGAAGTAAATAATTTTCAATAGAACTTTCTCTCCATGAGGAGAAGGTTCTTTTGGGATTTTTAAAGGAAATGATATGAAAAAATATATTTTTATGCGTGTTTTGCGGTCATTGGTTTCTATCTTCTTAGTAACAACCTTGACTTACACGATTATCTATACAATGGTTCCTCGAAAATTGATTTTCAAACAGGATACCAACTATAACAAGATTGCAACAACTGCTGATAAACGTGATAACTATGAGAATACCGTTTATGAGCGTATGGGCTATATCGAGTACTACGATACCAAAGAGTTGCAAGAAAAAGCTAGCCAGATGGATGCTTCTGTAACAGTTGAAGCCAATGACACCAACAAGGCTATCTATGAAAAATACATCAAACAAATCGGTCATGGTTGGACCTTGGGAGAATTTACTGAAAGTGGCCAATTCTACGCTACTCGTGAAATTCCAATTTTTGAACGTGTTTTTCACTTCTATGCTAACTTGATTGACATTGATCATACAAATAAAATTCAAGACCCTGAAAATCCAGACTTGAAACGTTACCTTCGTTTTGAAAATGATCCAGCTATCGGATGGTCCTTGGTTGGTTCAGGAACTAAACACAAATATCTCTTGTACTTCAACAGTCAGTTCCCATTTGTGCATCAAAACTTTGTGAACATTAATTTAGGTGACTCTTATCCAACCTATGCTAATAGTCCTGTTTTACAGGTTATTACTCAAGGACAAGGGCAAACAAAAACATCTCAAGTTCAGTTCCCAACAGGTAAGAAAACTTCTTCTGTAAATATTTACTCAAGAACCTACAAATCACCTAGTCAGGCTGACTCTCGTGAAGTAGCTAACTACGGAAAAGATGATCCTTATACGGCTACTGAAAGTAACTACCAATATCCTTCAATGATTGCCAGCTCTGCTGTTGTTGGATTGATTGGTTTGGTGATTTCTTATGCGATTGCCGTGCCACTTGGTTCAGCTATGGCTCGCTTCAAGAACACTTGGATTGATAGCTTCTCAACAGGGGCTTTGACCTTCTTGATGGCTCTTCCAACAATTGCCTTGGTTTATATCGTTCGTTTGGCTGGTTCTTCAATCGGCTTGCCAGATTCATTCCCTATCTTGGGTGCTGGAGATTGGCGTTCGTATGTTTTACCAGCAGTTATCCTTGGTTTGTTGGGTGCTCCTGGTACAGCTATTTGGATTCGTCGTTACATGATTGACTTGCAATCACAGGACTTTGTTCGTTTTGCTCGTGCAAAAGGTTTGTCTGAAAAAGAAATTTCAAACAAACACATCTTTAAAAATGCCATGGTTCCGTTGGTTTCAGGAATTCCTGGTGCTGTTATCGGGGTTATCGGTGGTGCAACCCTTACTGAAACAGTCTTCGCCTTCCCAGGTATGGGTAAAATGTTGATTGACTCTGTAAAAGCATCTAATAACTCTATGGTCGTTGGTCTTGTCTTCATCTTTACATGTATTTCTATCTTCTCACTTCTTTTGGGAGATATTTGGATGACGATTATTGACCCACGTATTAAATTGACTGAGAAAGGAGGCAAATAATGTCTACAATCGATAAAGAAAAATTTCAGTTTGTAAAACGTGACGATTTTGCCTCTGAAGCCATTGATGCGCCAGCTTATTCATACTGGGGTTCAGTGTTTAGACAATTTATGAAGAAAAAATCAACTGTAGTCATGTTGGGAATCTTGGTAGCTATCATTTTGATGAGTTTCATCTACCCAATGTTTTCTAAGTTTGATTTCAATGATGTCAGCAAGGTAAATGACTTTAGTGCTCGTTATATCAAGCCAAATGCTGAGCATTGGTTCGGTACAGATAGTAACGGTAAATCTCTTTTTGACGGTGTCTGGTTCGGAGCTCGTAACTCTATCCTCATTTCTGTGATTGCGACAGTGATTAACTTGGTTATCGGTGTTTTTGTCGGTGGTATTTGGGGAATTTCAAAATCAGTTGACCGTGTGATGATGGAAGTTTATAACGTCATCTCAAACATTCCATCTCTTTTGATTGTCATTGTCTTGACTTACTCAATCGGAGCTGGATTCTGGAATCTGATTTTCGCCATGAGTGTGACAACATGGATTGGAATTGCCTTTATGATCCGTGTGCAAATCTTGCGTTATCGTGATTTGGAATACAATTTGGCGTCACGTACCTTGGGAACACCAACCTTGAAGATTGTTGCCAAAAACATCATGCCACAATTGGTATCTGTTATTGTGACAACCATGACTCAAATGCTTCCAAGCTTTATCTCATATGAAGCCTTCTTGTCTTTCTTCGGTCTTGGATTACCAATTACAGTTCCAAGTTTGGGTCGTTTGATTTCAGATTATTCACAAAACGTAACAACTAATGCTTACTTGTTCTGGATTCCATTGACAACTCTTGTCTTGGTATCCTTGTCCCTTTTCGTAGTTGGTCAAAACTTAGCGGATGCTAGTGATCCACGTACACATAGATAGGAGTAGAAATGACAAAAGAAAAAAATGTAATTTTGACTGCTCGCGATATTGTCGTGGAATTTGACGTTCGTGACAAAGTATTGACAGCCATTCGCGGCGTTTCCCTTGAACTAGTTGAAGGAGAAGTATTAGCCTTGGTAGGTGAGTCAGGATCAGGGAAATCTGTTTTGACAAAGACCTTCACAGGTATGCTTGAAGAAAATGGTCGCATTGCCCAAGGTAGTATTGACTACCGTGGGCAAGATTTGACAGCTCTATCTTCTCATAAAGATTGGGAAAAAATTCGTGGTGCTAAGATTGCGACTATCTTCCAGGACCCAATGACTAGTTTGGACCCAATTAAAACAATTGGTAGTCAGATTACAGAAGTTATTGTAAAACACCAAGGAAAAACAGCTAAAGAAGCGAAAGAATTGGCCATTGACTACATGAATAAGGTTGGGATTCCAGACGCAGATAGACGTTTTGATGAATACCCATTCCAATATTCTGGAGGAATGCGTCAACGTATCGTTATTGCGATTGCCCTTGCCTGCCGACCTGATGTCTTGATCTGTGATGAGCCAACAACTGCCTTGGATGTGACCATCCAAGCACAGATTATTGATTTGCTAAAATCTTTACAAAACGAGTACCATTTCACAACAATCTTTATCACCCACGACCTTGGTGTGGTAGCAAGTATTGCGGATAAGGTAGCAGTTATGTATGCAGGAGAAATCGTTGAGTATGGAACTGTTGAGGAAGTCTTCTATGACCCTCGCCATCCATATACATGGAGTCTCTTGTCTAGCTTGCCTCAGCTTGCTGATGATAAAGGGGATCTTTACTCAATCCCAGGAACACCTCCGTCACTTTATACTGACCTGAAAGGGGATACCTTTGCCTTGCGTTCAGACTATGCAATGCAGATTGACTTCGAACAAAAAGCTCCTCAATTCTCAGTATCAGAGACACATTGGGCTAAAACTTGGCTACTTCATGAGGATGCTCCAAAAGTAGAAAAACCAGCTGTGATTGCCAATCTCCATGATAAGATTCGTGAAAAAATGGGATTTGCCCATCTGGCTGACTAGGAGGAAGGAAATGTCTGAAAAATTAGTAGAAATCAAAGATTTAGAAATTTCCTTCGGTGAAGGAAGTAAGAAGTTTGTTGCGGTTAAAAATGCTAACTTCTTTATCAACAAGGGAGAAACGTTCTCGCTTGTTGGTGAGTCAGGTAGTGGGAAAACAACTATTGGTCGTGCCATCATTGGTCTAAATGACACAAGTAATGGAGATATCATTTTTGATGGTCAAAAGATTAATGGTAAGAAATCGCGTGAACAAGCTGCGGAATTGATTCGTCGTATCCAGATGATTTTCCAAGACCCTGCAGCAAGTTTGAATGAACGTGCCACTGTTGATTATATTATTTCTGAAGGTCTTTACAATCACCGTCTGTTTAAGGATGAGGAAGAACGTAAAGAGAAGGTTAAAAATATTATCCGTGAAGTGGGGCTTCTTGCTGAGCACTTGACTCGTTACCCTCATGAATTCTCAGGTGGTCAACGTCAACGTATCGGTATTGCCCGTGCCTTGGTCATGCAACCTGACTTTGTTATTGCGGATGAGCCCATTTCAGCCTTGGACGTTTCTGTTCGTGCCCAAGTCTTGAACTTGCTCAAAAAATTCCAAAAAGAGCTCGGTTTGACCTATCTCTTCATCGCCCATGATTTGTCGGTCGTTCGCTTTATTTCAGATCGTATCGCAGTTATTTATAAGGGTGTTATTGTAGAGGTTGCAGAAACAGAAGAATTGTTTAACAATCCAATTCACCCATATACTCAAGCCTTGCTTTCAGCGGTACCAATCCCAGATCCAATCTTGGAACGTAAGAAGGTCTTGAAGGTTTACGACCCAAGTCAACACGACTATGAGACTGATAAGCCATCTATGGTAGAGATCCGTCCAGGTCACTATGTTTGGGCTAACCAAGCCGAATTGGCGCGTTACCAACAAGGATTAAACTAATAATGGTTTTATAATTTCCATAAAAATTGATGTGGAAATTATAAACCTTTTTTTGTTGGACTGATTTGAAAAACTTCGAAAGCTTCCTGAAAAGATTTTCGAAAGAAATAGAATTCTTAGAAAATCATTGAATTATAGTGAGATGAAATAAAATCTGAACAACTTTATTAGGAAAGTCAAATTAATTTCTAGAAAAGGTTTAGAAGTCGCGGCGTATTACTCTAGCTTCAATCTACTATATTCTAATACTCTTCGAAAATCTCTTCAAACCACGTCAGCTCTATCTGCCACCTCAAAACAGTGTTTTGAGCAACCTGAGGTTAGCTTCCTAGTTTGCTTTTTGATTTTCATTGAGTATAATATCTACAATGTAAAAAACTCTATCTATCAGTTCATTGATAGTTAGAGTTTTTTCTATTCATATGATTTAAGGAGATTAAATAAGGCTTCTACTTCTGATGACGGTGTAGCTGATTTAAGGTAGGCGTAATAAACTGTAAAAGTTATCTTATCCTTCGGTATAAGCGGAATTTTTATTAAATCATCATCTTCCTCAGAAAGTGCGATATCAGCTAGTAAACTAAGGCCAATCCCTTTCTTTAAAAGTTCTTTAAGGATGGCAATATCATCCGTCTTAAAGAATATTTCTGCCTTGTTTTGATACTTTTGATTAAGCGTTTCAAAAGCTTTCAGGTGAACAAAGTGTTCGTCTAAGAGTATAAAGGATTGATCTGCTAATTCTTCAAAAGCGAGGGAAGGAGCAGTGGCAAAAGGATGGTTCTTCGATAAAACGACATACAGTTCTTTATGAAATAGCTCGTGTGACTCTATTGAAGGATAGTTGAGAGGTTCAATCAAACCGAGTAGGCTTGCATCAAGGTCTCCTTTGACGAGAAGGTTTAATAGCTCCACGGAGCCACCGCGGATAGGGCGTACCTTTTTTAAAAAATCGAATTTATCTTTTTCGTTTAAGGCAGCAAAGAGATACTGAATGATAATAGGAGGAAATCCTACAGTAGAGTATTGTGCCAAGGAGCGATTAATTTCTTTGCGAGTAGAAATGACCTCAGGTAAAATCAGTTCTGTATGCTTTAGAAGGATTTGTCCTTGAGGAGTTAGCTTGAAGGAACGATGCGAGGGGTCATGGTGAATCAATTTGCAGTTAAAGGATTCCTCTAAGCGCTTGATAGCATAAGAAATAGATGGTTGGCTGACTTTATGTTGTTTTGCTACTTCCGTATAGGATTGAAGCTGGCAGAGGTCATAAAAATATTGTAGATCTTTTAAATTCATATGGGCTCACTTTCATTAGTTGGAGAAGGAAAATAAGTGGAAAACAGCAGATAAATAATTTTTATCCGTATCCTACAATTTGACTATACGAGTATTCACCAGTTAAAATGTAAGTGAGTCAGGGATCTCAAAGATTATCTAAGATACTCTCAAAAATGACCAACATCTTTTCTCGTTTATCAATAGGGAGCTGTTTAATCTTCATGTTGATTCTTTTGAGTGAAAGATTATCACTCTTATCAGAGGTTGATTCAAGGCTATCAAAATTGAAAAATTCCTCTGGGGTCATTTCTAGGGCGTCAATCACTTTTTCAAGACTGTGAATGGTCAGATTCACATTTTGGTTTTCAAGTTGATTGATATACTTAAGCCCGAGTCCTGCTTGTTCCGAAAGTTCTTCCTGGCTCATTTTATTCTGTGTTCGAAAATATTTCACTTTTTGGGAAATATATTGTTGTAAATAGTTTTTAGTTGTCATATAAATAGAATACAAGTTTTATATGACAAAAAAACACCTTAAAAAATACAAAGTATTACATAGCATACCTAGATGATATTTATTTTAATTAGGATTGTCAATTTGTATGATTGGTTTATTTTACTCGAAACTTTTAGTAAAGAGAGATCATCGAGAGTTTGATGAGTTCAGAAGTTTATAACATATGCGTATACAATTGTATTATTTAAACAACAACGTTTTACGAACAATTCGTTTCATGTGGTATAATATAAGTAAAAAGGAGGTTGCACTATGACTGCACATGATATTTTAAACAATCCTTTCCTCAATAAAGGTACTGCCTTTACCTTAGAGGAGCGAAAGGAACTAGGCCTTATTGGTTTACTGCCACCGTATGTTCAAACGATTGAAGAACAAGCGGCGCAAACTTATGCAGAAATGCAAACAAAAGCCAATGATTTGGAAAAACGTCTTTTCCTAATGGAAATTTTTAATACCAACAGGACTCTTTTCTATTACCTCTTTTCTCAACATTTGGAAGAATTCAATCCAATTGTATATGATCCAACCATTGCAGATACGATTGAAGGCTATAGTGATCTTTTTGTAGATCCCCAATATGCGGGATATCTTGATATTAATCATCCTGAAAATATTGAAGCTACTTTGAAAAACGCTGCCGGGGGTCGCGAGATTCGTCTCATTGTTGTAACAGATGCAGAAGGAATACTTGGAATTGGCGACTGGGGAACAAATGGTGTCGATATTTCTGTTGGGAAATTGATGGTCTATACGGCTGCTGCTGGAATCGATCCTTCGATGGTCCTTCCTTTAGTCATTGATGCAGGGACTAACCGTGAAGAACTTCGTAACAATCCTAATTACTTAGGAAATCGTCACGAACGGGTCCGCGGAGATCGTTACTACGACTTCATTGACCAATTTGTTCAAACAGCAGAACGTCTCTTTCCTAAACTCTACCTTCACTGGGAAGACTTCGGCCGCTTGAATGCTGCCAATATTCTTGAAAAATACCGGAAACAAATTCCGACCTTTAATGACGATATTCAAGGTACAGGAATCGTTACCTTGGGTGGTATCTTTGGTTCGCTGGATATTAGTGGTGAAAAATTAACAGATCAAGTTTATCTCTGCTATGGTGGTGGTACTGCGGGTGCAGGAATTGCCTCTCGTGTTCTTCGTGAAATGGTAAGTGAAGGTCTTTCTGAAGAAGAAGCCTATAAACGTTTCTTTATGGTTGATAAACAAGGTCTTCTCTTTGATGACATGGATGACTTGACACCAGAGCAAAAACCATTTGCTAAGAAACGTGCTGACTTTAGTAACGCAGATAAGTTGACTGCCCTGCTTGAAGTAGTGAAGACTGTGAAGCCAACTATTCTTGTAGGAACTTCAACTCAGCCTAATACCTTCACTAAAGAAATAGTAGAAGCTATGTGTGAAAACACAGAACGTCCAATGATCTTCCCTTTGTCAAATCCAACTAAATTGGCAGAAGCTAGTGCCAAAGATTTGATTGAATGGTCAGATGGCAAAGCTTTTGTCGCAACAGGAATTCCTGCTGATACGGTTTCTTATAAAGGTGTAGACTATGTGATTGGTCAAGCAAATAATGCCCTGATTTACCCAGGTCTTGGTCTAGGTATGCTGGCTTCTGAAGCAAGTCTTTTGACTGATGAAATGATTGGAGCAGCGGCGCATTCATTGAGTGGTATTGTCAATCCAGGCCAACCAGGAGCTCCTGTCTTGCCACCATTCAAGTATGTAGCAGATGT
Organism: Streptococcus mitis SK575; assembly: GCF_000257865.1. Lineage (GTDB taxonomy): Bacteria > Bacillota > Bacilli > Lactobacillales > Streptococcaceae > Streptococcus > Streptococcus mitis_CQ. The sequence goes on from NZ_AICU01000065.1 coordinate 43,019, forward strand.
TTCTATTAAAGTAGCAGAAGCAGTCGCTAAAAAAGCACAAGAGCAAGGTCTTGCACGCGCTAAGGAAACAGATATGGCCAAAGCAGTTCGTGATTTGAAGTGGTATCCAGAGTATAAATAATTCATTTCTGCTGCTTATCCTCGGGATACTTGGCTTATTTTGGATATGTTAGCAATCTACAGAGTTGGAAAAGTAAAGAGATTGTCGTATTGACTATTGGTTTTAAACAATATAAAATAACTGTCGATTTTTTGTCCGACTGCCAAGAGTCAGTTTAATACTATACTAAAATCAAAACTCATTATATAATAGTGATATGAAATCAACCAAAGAAGAAATACAAGCCATCAAAACACTTTTAAAAGACTCTAGTACAACTAAATACCATAAAAGTCTTCAAATCGTTCTATTTTGTCTAATGGGCAAATCTTTGAAATTATCCTAAAAGAATTGAAAGCGACCTGAAAGAATTTTCAAAAAATTTTAAAATGATCAAAACGCATAATATCAGATGTAGGTTAGCTTGATATTATGCGTTTTTATTATGTAAAGATTTGATGAATTTCTCCTAATACTCTTTGATTTTCATTGAGTATAAAATTGAGTTTTTGTATAGCTTCAAACGTATGTATAGAGAATATTAGAAATTAGACTATGTTAAATTAGTGAATTTGATAGTCCGTATCTGTTTCGGACTATTATACAATCGTTGATCCGATATTTTTATTTAAAATTGACCAATAACAACTGTACTAGTTTTATCCAACGAAATTGAAGAGAGAGCATCTAATAGTTCATTATAGTAGAAACCATTTTTCAAATTTGTTTTAGTAGCTAGAGCGAACACTTCTAGCGTATATCGATGATCTTTATCAGGAGGAGTTGGTCCAACAAACATAGAATCAATTTCAGAAAAGTCAGTTTCCAATAGAGGACTTGCGAAACTATTTTTCCCTTGCGTAATAGAATCTTTATAATCTAGACTGTAATTTTCAGGAATAATGACTGTATTATTTTTAACTTCTATATCCGTAGCAAGCCAGTGAATCCAAGGGAATGAACAAACTGGAATCGCATCATAATCAATTAAAGTAATAGCTATATATTTTGTCCCTTCTGGTAATTCGCTAATTTCAAAAGGGAAAGAGCGTATAGGATTTCCCTTAATAATGTCAGTACAATCTGCTTCTTTTCCAAATCGTTTAGGCAATAAGTTCTGGTTAAAAGGTATAGTAATTTTCATCATATTGCTCCTTTCGTATAATCGAATAAATTATTCTTGATTCTATGATATAATAAATACTAACTTTTTAAAATTTGGAAAAAGTTAATAATTCATTAAATATTATTTTAGGAAGGAGAGGAGATAATGAATTTAGATTGGTATTATACATTCTTAGTATTATCTAAACACCTCAACTATCATAGAGCAAGCGAAGAATTATTTTTAACGGAGCCAACACTTCACCAGCAAATAAAAAAACTCGAAAAACACTTGCAAGTAAATTTATTTGAAACAGTTGGAAGAAATTTAACTCTGACTCCAACAGGACGAGAATTTATCCCTATCGTAAAAAAAATAATTGCGACATATGAAGATGGGATTAAAAAAATACAGTTAAAAAATAAAAAGTTGGAAACACATTTAAACATCGCAGTTTCACCTTACATAGCTACCTATCTGTTACCGAAATTTCTTCCAGAATTTTTTGAAGAACAACCATCTGTAGGTATTTCAATTACAGTTTTACAAAATGATATTGCTCGAGAAATTGAAAATAATCAATTTGATATTGGGATAGCTAGGGAAGAACCTTATACTACAAAGATTAATTCAGAAAAAATTTGTGAGGGTAAAATTGCTCTTTTTTATCCCAAAAATGATTCTCAACTAACTGAGGTGGAGTTATTTCAAAAATATAAGATTTTATCAGATAATCATCCTGTTTATTGGAATAAAGTAAAACAAGAAATTTCTGAAATTGTTCCGGAATCTCAATTTGTTTCTATAAAGGATATAGCAGTAACTGAGAAATTGATTGAAATGGGACAAGGAATATCTTATCTTCCTCTATACCTTAAAATGACTTTAAATCCTAATATTGCTACTCGAATACCAGAAGAAATTTCTATTCCACTATCCTTTACTTACATAATGACTAGAAAAAATTCGGAAGCTATTGAACTTTTCAAAAATAAATTTAAGGAATTTATTGTTTTTGAACAAAATAAAGTAAATTTTTGACTCTTAAAAAGATGACTTGTGTATCTAGAAACTAGTTAGTATTAATGTATAAAATTGAAATTTCGCATCATACTTTCTGAGTTTAGACGGACTTTGTTATTAGTTTGAAACAGGGATAGAAAAACTTTGAAAGAATTTTCGAAAAATTTTAAAAAATTCTGAAATATTCTTGACAGGTGATGAAAAAGGTGGTAAGATAGGAAACATCAAAAAAGAAAGCAGAAAAAGAAATGAATAAGAAACAAGCTGTAACGATGAATCAAAACTTTTACTTTAGCTACTTTAGATAGTGTTTGTAGACATGTCACCATGGATGCAAACAGTTCAAGCAATTTGTTTGTATCTATGTGGCTAAGATTTTTGATTGTGGTCCATATAGATGAATATCTAAATGGACTAGCTAAGTTGTAACTTGTTAGATTATTTCAAGCATCCGTTTAGGTATTATCTAGGCGGTTTTTTGTTTTATA
>NZ_AICU01000066.1:0-2273 GCF_000257865.1 Streptococcus mitis SK575
TTTAATTTTTTGCAGAAATGGAAGAGGAATACTATGGAAAATTTTGGAGCAGTTTTAAAGTGCTTGCCTTTTGTAGTATAATTGTCTTGCATCTCTGTGCCTTTCTTATGTTTTTGACTGAATAAAAGTCTAATAAGTAGGAGAGGTTCTTTTCCATAATTTCTCGAATAGAATACAAAAAGCGAACAAAACAGAATTTGTTGTTTCGATTCGCTTTTTGTATTATTAAATAGATTTTTCTTGTAGTTCTGATAACATTTAGTCTGAGCAGGTGCACTAATAGCTGATGGAATAAAATGTATACTTTAGCTTATTTCCAAGCGCCACTGGCATCTACATAGTAACCATCAGGTGTATAGGTGTTGTGAAGCATCTTACCAGTTGAAGCAAGATAGTACCACTGACCGCCATCTTTTACCCAACCAGTCGCCATAGCACCTGAATTGCTTAGGTAATACCAAGAGTCACTATCTTTTACCCAGCCTGTTACCATAGTACCTGAATTGTTTAGGTAATACCAAGAGCCACTATCTTTGAGCCAGCCTGTTGCCATAGCACCTGAGTCTTTTAGGTAATACCAAGAGTGATTATCATATAGCCAATCACTAGCAATCATGGCTCCTGATGGTTTAAAGGCATACCAGTTGCCACCTTGATAGAGCCAAGTTTGATTGAACATGACACCTTTATCATTCATAAAGTACCAGCTTCCATTGTCCTTAACCCAAGAATTTTGAACTAATTGACCTTGTTTTTGATAGTACCAGGTTTCATCGTCACTATTTTTTCGATTTAGCCAGCTTTCTGCTTTTACAATCGGATAAAGTGTTCTGAAGGCTCCTCCCCCCTTGTAGGAATGACTGATAACTCCTGGTTTTACAAGTTTCATACCACCAGACTCCTCTGCCCAAGCAAAAACTTTTTGACCATTGACAGTCTCTGGTAAGGTGGCAGTATAAGTCTTGGTTTGATAGTCCCATTTGGTATCAAGGTAGGTGTATTGATCATTAGATTCTTTAATATGGTAGTAGCCTCTCTTTCCACCGTCATGATATACATCATCAACCACTTTAGTGGACCAGGTCTTCACCTCATTTCCGCTCTTGGCCTCTACCTTGATATCTCCTCTATAGCCATATGGAACATAGAAATTCAGGTAACGTCCTTCTTCACCGATATTGGATCTATCCACTTCTTGAGCTAGGAAATTGACAGTCTGGTCTTGACCATCTAAAGTAACTTTCCACTCGATTTTCTCAGTTGTTGGCAAATCCAAGGCTTTGATATCTATGTCATGGCCATTGTTAAATCGAAGAATTTTACCATCTTGATATTGAACACCACCCTTAATACGCCATACCTCTTGTAGCTCAAAAGCTTTGGCAGATTGAGGAAGAATAAACATAGCCAACCCTGCCAATGACAAACTAAATAGTGTGATTTTTTGTGATATTTTCATTTTATGAACTCCTTATTTTTTGAATAAAACAAATTGACTGTTTTTTGGATAAACTGATACATGTTGCTCTTCGTGAATTTGTGATGCAGCTTCAAGGACTAGAGGATAAGAGTATTGATACAGTTCCTCTAAAGTAATTTTTCCGTTAGTATTGGTGTCTGCCATAGGCGAAATCATTCTATTTTGAAGTGGATCCCAACCTGTACCCATTGCCCAGTATCTAGTGGCAAGACTACCTACTCCGACCGCACTATACGATTCTTCACCCATACAAGAGGCACATAGTACGAGGAATTTAGAATCAAGCATTTCGCCATTCTTGCTTGCTATATCTCCTGTTGAAAATCCTGCCAAAAATGCTTGATCATCAAATCTTTTTTCAGACTTGGAGGCAACCTTTTTGTTTGGCTTATCTACATCTATAATCGTTCCTGAATAGCAACAATCCAGCATAACAACAAACTTACCTTTGTATTGTTTCAGTATGGATGCTAATTCCCAACCTGAAAATGATGTTTTATCGCTACCAATGGCTATCGTCCCATCTTCTCCACCATGACAAGTAAGGTAAAGGTAGTTCACATCGCTTTCGCTAGAAGATTTGAAAAGCTCTTGCATTTTTGCAATAATCTCGGACTTAGTTTTATCTGGGAACCGAACAACTTTACTAAAGTTTTGGTTACTGAAAACCTTCTCCATAGCATTAACATCTTCGATAGGTACTGCTCTCGTTGATGTTTCACCAAGAACTAAAGCACGGCGATTAATCGTTTGTCTTGCTCCACTAGTGGCAAAGAAATAGGTATCATCTCCG
>NZ_AICU01000067.1:0-5198 GCF_000257865.1 Streptococcus mitis SK575
CGACTTCCATATCTCACAGGGGGCAACCCCCAACTACTTCCGGCGTTCTAGGGCTTAACTTCTGTGTTCGGCATGGGTACAGGTGTATCTCCTAGGCTATCGTCACTTAACTCTGAGTAATACCTACTCAAAATTGAATATCTATTCAAACCAAGAAAACCGCTCGCTTTCATATTCTCAGTTACTTTGGATAAGTCCTCGAGCTATTAGTATTAGTCCGCTACATGTGTCGCCACACTTCCACTTCTAACCTATCTACCTGATCATCTCTCAGGGCTCTTACTGATATAAAATCATGGGAAATCTCATCTTGAGGTGGGTTTCACACTTAGATGCTTTCAGCGTTTATCCCTTCCCTACATAGCTACCCAGCGATGCCTTTGGCAAGACAACTGGTACACCAGCGGTAAGTCCACTCTGGTCCTCTCGTACTAGGAGCAGATCCTCTCAAATTTCCTACGCCCGCGACGGATAGGGACCGAACTGTCTCACGACGTTCTGAACCCAGCTCGCGTGCCGCTTTAATGGGCGAACAGCCCAACCCTTGGGACCGACTACAGCCCCAGGATGCGACGAGCCGACATCGAGGTGCCAAACCTCCCCGTCGATGTGAACTCTTGGGGGAGATAAGCCTGTTATCCCCAGGGTAGCTTTTATCCGTTGAGCGATGGCCCTTCCATACGGAACCACCGGATCACTAAGCCCGACTTTCGTCCCTGCTCGAGTTGTAGCTCTCGCAGTCAAGCTCCCTTATACCTTTACACTCTGCGAATGATTTCCAACCATTCTGAGGGAACCTTTGGGCGCCTCCGTTACCTTTTAGGAGGCGACCGCCCCAGTCAAACTGCCCGTCAGACACTGTCTCCGATAGGGATCACCTATCTGGGTTAGAGTGGCCATAACACAAGGGTAGTATCCCAACAACGTCTCCTTCGAAACTGGCGTCCCGATCTCTTAGACTCCTACCTATCCTGTACATGTGGTACAGACACTCAATATCAAACTGCAGTAAAGCTCCATGGGGTCTTTCCGTCCTGTCGCGGGTAACCTGCATCTTCACAGGTACTAAAATTTCACCGAGTCTCTCGTTGAGACAGTGCCCAAATCATTACGCCTTTCGTGCGGGTCGGAACTTACCCGACAAGGAATTTCGCTACCTTAGGACCGTTATAGTTACGGCCGCCGTTTACTGGGGCTTCAATTCATACCTTCGCTTGCGCTAAGCACTCCTCTTAACCTTCCAGCACCGGGCAGGCGTCACCCCCTATACATCATCTTACGATTTAGCAGAGAGCTGTGTTTTTGATAAACAGTTGCTTGGGCCTATTCACTGCGGCTGACTTAAAGTCAGCACCCCTTCTCCCGAAGTTACGGGGTCATTTTGCCGAGTTCCTTAACGAGAGTTCTCTCGCTCACCTGAGGCTACTCGCCTCGACTACCTGTGTCGGTTTGCGGTACGGGTAGAGTATGTTTAAACGCTAGAAGCTTTTCTTGGCAGTGTGACGTCACTAACTTCGCTACTAAACTTCACTCCCCATCACAGCTCAATGTTATAGATATAAGCATTTGACTCATATCACACCTCACTGCTTAGACAGACACTTCCAATCGTCTGCTTTAGTTAGCCTACTGCGTCCCTCCATCACTACATACTCTAGTACAGGAATATCAACCTGTTGTCCATCGGATACACCTTTCGGTCTCTCCTTAGGTCCCGACTAACCCAGGGCGGACGAGCCTTCCCCTGGAAACCTTAGTCTTACGGTGGACAGGATTCTCACCTGTCTTTCGCTACTCATACCGGCATTCTCACTTCTATGCGTTCCAGCACTCCTCACGGTACACCTTCTTCACACATAGAACGCTCTCCTACCATACCTATAAAGGTATCCACAGCTTCGGTAAATTGTTTTAGCCCCGGTACATTTTCGGCGCAGGGTCACTCGACTAGTGAGCTATTACGCACTCTTTGAATGAATAGCTGCTTCTAAGCTAACATCCTAGTTGTCTGTGCAACCCCACATCCTTTTCCACTTAACAATTATTTTGGGACCTTAGCTGGTGGTCTGGGCTGTTTCCCTTTCGACTACGGATCTTAGCACTCGCAGTCTGACTGCCGACCATAATTCATTGGCATTCGGAGTTTATCTGAGATTGGTAATCCGGGATGGACCCCTCACCCAAACAGTGCTCTACCTCCAAGAATCTCTAATGTCGACGCTAGCCCTAAAGCTATTTCGGAGAGAACCAGCTATCTCCAAGTTCGTTTGGAATTTCTCCGCTACCCACAAGTCATCCAAGCACTTTTCAACGTGCCCTGGTTCGGTCCTCCAGTGCGTCTTACCGCACCTTCAACCTGCTCATGGGTAGGTCACATGGTTTCGGGTCTACGTCATGATACTAATTCGCCCTATTCAGACTCGGTTTCCCTACGGCTCCGTCTCTTCAACTTAACCTCGCATCATAACGTAACTCGCCGGTTCATTCTACAAAAGGCACGCTCTCACCCATTAACGGGCTCGAACTTGTTGTAGGCACACGGTTTCAGGTTCTATTTCACTCCCCTCCCGGGGTGCTTTTCACCTTTCCCTCACGGTACTGGTTCACTATCGGTCACTAGGGAGTATTTAGGGTTGGGAGATGGTCCTCCCAGATTCCGACGGGATTTCTCGTGTCCCGCCGTACTCAGGATACTGCTAGGTACAAAGACTATTTTAAATACGAGGCTATTACTCTCTTTGGCTGATCTTCCCAAATCATTCTTCTATAATCTTTGAGTCCACATTGCAGTCCTACAACCCCAAAGAGTAAACTCTTCGGTTTGCCCTCCTGCCGTTTCGCTCGCCGCTACTAAGGCAATCGCTTTTGCTTTCTCTTCCTGCAGCTACTTAGATGTTTCAGTTCACTGCGTCTTCCTCCTCACATCCTTAACAGATGCGGGTAACAGGTAGTACCTGTTGGGTTCCCCCATTCGGAAATCCCTGGATCATCGCTTACTTACAGCTACCCAAGGCATATCGTCGTTTGTCACGTCCTTCTTCGGCTCCTAGTGCCAAGGCATCCACCGTGCGCCCTTATTAACTTAACCTTATTTTTCTGACCTTTCAGTCATAAACTCTTATTAATACTACAGCGTTTTCGGTTTATTTTCTTGTTACTATTTGATATAGATATTCAATTTTCAATGTGCATTACTTGGTGATCTCTCACCAATGGAGCCTAGCGGGATCGAACCGCTGACCTCCTGCGTGCAAAGCAGGCGCTCTCCCAGCTGAGCTAAGGCCCCACAAGACCTCTCAAGACTAAACAAGACCAATGCGCAGTTCCTTATCCTTAGAAAGGAGGTGATCCAGCCGCACCTTCCGATACGGCTACCTTGTTACGACTTCACCCCAATCATCTATCCCACCTTAGGCGGCTGGCTCCTTACGGTTACCTCACCGACTTCGGGTGTTACAAACTCTCGTGGTGTGACGGGCGGTGTGTACAAGGCCCGGGAACGTATTCACCGCGGCGTGCTGATCCGCGATTACTAGCGATTCCGACTTCATGTAGGCGAGTTGCAGCCTACAATCCGAACTGAGACTGGCTTTAAGAGATTAGCTTGCCGTCACCGGCTTGCGACTCGTTGTACCAGCCATTGTAGCACGTGTGTAGCCCAGGTCATAAGGGGCATGATGATTTGACGTCATCCCCACCTTCCTCCGGTTTATTACCGGCAGTCTCGCTAGAGTGCCCAACTAAATGATGGCAACTAACAATAGGGGTTGCGCTCGTTGCGGGACTTAACCCAACATCTCACGACACGAGCTGACGACAACCATGCACCACCTGTCACCTCTGTCCCGAAGGAAAACTCTATCTCTAGAGCGGTCAGAGGGATGTCAAGACCTGGTAAGGTTCTTCGCGTTGCTTCGAATTAAACCACATGCTCCACCGCTTGTGCGGGCCCCCGTCAATTCCTTTGAGTTTCAACCTTGCGGTCGTACTCCCCAGGCGGAGTGCTTAATGCGTTAGCTGCGGCACTAAACCCCGGAAAGGGTCTAACACCTAGCACTCATCGTTTACGGCGTGGACTACCAGGGTATCTAATCCTGTTTGCTCCCCACGCTTTCGAGCCTCAGCGTCAGTTACAAGCCAGAGAGCCGCTTTCGCCACCGGTGTTCCTCCATATATCTACGCATTTCACCGCTACACATGGAATTCCACTCTCCCCTCTTGCACTCAAGTTAAACAGTTTCCAAAGCGTACTATGGTTAAGCCACAGCCTTTAACTTCAGACTTATCTAACCGCCTGCGCTCGCTTTACGCCCAATAAATCCGGACAACGCTCGGGACCTACGTATTACCGCGGCTGCTGGCACGTAGTTAGCCGTCCCTTTCTGGTAAGATACCGTCACAGTGTGAACTTTCCACTCTCACACTCGTTCTTCTCTTACAACAGAGCTTTACGATCCGAAAACCTTCTTCACTCACGCGGCGTTGCTCGGTCAGACTTCCGTCCATTGCCGAAGATTCCCTACTGCTGCCTCCCGTAGGAGTCTGGGCCGTGTCTCAGTCCCAGTGTGGCCGATCACCCTCTCAGGTCGGCTATGTATCGTCGCCTTGGTGAGCCGTTACCCCACCAACTAGCTAATACAACGCAGGTCCATCTGGTAGTGATGCAATTGCACCTTTTAAGCAAATGTCATGCAACATCTACTGTTATGCGGTATTAGCTATCGTTTCCAATAGTTATCCCCCGCTACCAGGCAGGTTACCTACGCGTTACTCACCCGTTCGCAACTCATCCGGAGAAGCAAGCTCCTCCTTCAGCGTTCTACTTGCATGTATTAGGCACGCCGCCAGCGTTCGTCCTGAGCCAGGATCAAACTCTCATTAAAAGTTTGAGTTCTCACTCATTTCTGTCACTGACAGATTTATTGTTTTTTTCATTGTTCAGTACTACAACCTTAGTTGTAGTGCCCTGCACATTGGTTCGTCTTGTTCAGTTTTCAAAGGTCTTTGTCACTCGCTTCTCTCAAGCGACAACTATATTAGTATATCACAGTGGCTTTCGCTTGTCAACACTTTTTTGAAACTTTTTTAAACTTTTTTTCATCAAGTGTTTCAACCGCAACATACCATAGTCCGTACGGGATTCGAACCCGTGTTACCGCCGTGAAAAGGCGGTGTCTTAACCCCTTGACCAACGGACC
>NZ_AICU01000068.1:0-11389 GCF_000257865.1 Streptococcus mitis SK575
GAGTATTATTTCTCTCTTTATGGCGTTCGTAAGCCTTGAGCTGGCGCTTCAGTTCCTTTTTAATCGCGGGTTCTGGAGCATATTTTTCTTCCCAATCATCTGGTTTTAAGATTTTGTGGGTCACTGGATCAAAATGAGCCTTGCCATCTGGGAAAATTTTCCCCATATTGGCCTGATGAACAATGTCAAAAATACGTTCTGGGTCCACCCCCATCAAGACAAAACTACCGTAGGTAAAATAAAGCGTGTCAATCAGGGCATCCACCTGCCCTACCAAATCTTGCTGGGCAGGTGTCTTCTTAGCTACCTTATCTGCCGCCTTATCAAGAGCTTGATGAAGTTGCGATAGAGCTTGACCAAAGTCCTCTTCAGAAGTGCTGGCAGCTCGAACAAACTCCACCAATTCTTCTATTTTAAAACCAGCCCTATGGGTTGCACCTTCTAAATCCCAAGCTCGAGGTTCTTCTTGGGTCCGTTCATCCATCATGTGGTGGAAGGTCTTGACCTTATTGAAATGATAGTCACGGCTGACAAAGACTTTTTCTGAAGACAAAACACCAAAATGTTCCAAGGCCTTATGGATTCCGTCTTGCTGATTGCTGGTGGTAATGTGCTTAGCAACTTCCTTGACACTGCTACTACCATTTCCCATAGCAACCGACATCCCAACACCTGCCAGCATTTCTAGGTCGTTATCTGAGTCACCAAAGGCCATGACTTGGTTGAGGTCAAAGCCATATTCTTTTCCGACTCGGCGTATACCTTCCAATTTTGAATTTCCTTGATTGATGACATCTGCTGCAAATGGATTGCTACGTGTCAATTTCAAGTCTTCAAAATCAGCTGCCGCCTTCTCAGATTCTTCTGGCGTCATCAGCATCAAAACTTGGTAGATAGGCTGATTCATCAGATGAAGCAGGTCTTCTTCCTTTTGGGGAACAACCTTGCTGACCATGCGATTAAAGGAATGACTCACCGTCCGAGTTAAAACAGAGGGAACGAAGCGACTGATTCGTTGAGAAAAAGAACCCAGACCAAAAGACATGATTTTAGAACCTAGCATGGCATCCTTGGTCCCTAGGGCAATCTCCTTGCCCTCTTTTTTAGCATAAGTAATGAGCTGGCGCAAGTGTAACTTAGAAATCGGGCTCGTGAACAAGACTCTGTCTTTAGTAAAGATATACTGGCCATTATAGGTTACCGCAAAGTCCAAATCCAAATCGTCCATCAATTCCTTAACAAAAAAAGGTCCTCGTCCTGTCGCTACGCCGACAAGTACCCCTTGTTCTTTGACGATTTTAATCGCGTCCTTAGTGGATTTCAAAACACTCTTGCGATCGTTGACCAAGGTTCCATCGATATCAAAAAAAACAGCTTTGACTTCCATCCTATCCCAATCTCCCCTTTTGTGATACAATGATTATACCACATTTCAGAAAGAGTGAGTAAATCATGCCTAAGAAAATCCTTGTTTTACATACGGGTGGGACTATTTCCATGCAGGCCGATGCTTCTGGTGCTGTTGTGACGAGTTCAGATAATCCCATGAACCATGTGTCCAATCCCCTCGAAGGAATCCAAGTCCACGCTTTAGACTTTTTTAACCTACCAAGCCCCCATATCAAACCCAAACATATGCTGACCCTCTACCAAAAAATCAAAGAGGAAGCAGATAACTACGATGGTGTAGTAATTACACACGGAACCGATACTTTGGAAGAAACAGCCTATTTCCTTGACACCATGGAAGTTCCCCATATGCCTATCGTTTTAACAGGTGCCATGCGCAGCTCCAACGAACTCGGTAGTGACGGTGTTTATAATTATCTGAGTGCTTTAAGGGTGGCTAGCGATGACAGGGCTGCTGATAAAGGAGTTTTGGTCGTTATGAACGATGAAATCCACGCTGCCAAGTATGTCACCAAAACACATACGACTAACGTCAGCACCTTCCAGACTCCAACACACGGGCCACTTGGCCTCATCATGAAACACGAAATCCTCTACTTTAAAACAGCTGAACCCCGTGTCCGCTTTGACCTTGATCACATACAAGGATTAGTCCCTATCATCTCTGCTTATGCTGGTATGACAGATGAGCTGATTGATATGCTTGATTTGGAACAATTGGACGGTTTGATTATCCAAGCCTTCGGTGCTGGTAATATTCCCAAAGAAACGGCTCAAAAATTAGAAAGCCTTCTGCAAAAAGGAATCCCAGTCGCCCTGGTTTCCCGATGCTTTAACGGTATCGCTGAGCCTGTTTATGCCTACCAAGGTGGGGGCGTGCAGTTGCAAAAATCTGGTGTCTTCTTTGTTAAAGAACTCAACGCCCAAAAAGCCCGTTTGAAACTCCTCATTGCCCTCAATGCCGGACTAACAGGGCAGGCTTTGAAAGACTATATGGAAGGGTAAGTCTCTTCTCCAGAAAGCAAAATCAGGAAATCTACACGACTCCCTGATTTTTCTATTTACGTTTTCGTGTTGAGCGACGTTCTGTCAAACCATGAGGTAAGAGAACTTCACGTTCTTCCAACTCTTCCTTGTGCATAATCTTAGTCAACATACGCATACTAATGGCACCAAGGTCATAAAGAGGTTGGGCAATAGTGGTCAAGTTTGGACGGGTAAAGCGTGAGATTTGTGAATCATCACTAGTAATGATTTCAAACTCTTCTGGCACAGACACACCCTTATCAGCAAGGCCGTTCAAGACTCCTGCTGCCAACTCATCACCTGTTACAACTGCTGCAGTTGCATTTGATGAAATCAAGCGTTCTGCCAAGGCATAGCCATCTTCATAAGTGTATTTGGATTCAAATACCAATCCTTCGCTATAAGAAATTCCTGCTTTTTTCAAGGCTTCCTTGTAGCCAACCAAACGAACCTTACCATTGATGTCATCCACTAGTGGACCGCTAACGAAAGCAATGCGCTCATTTTCTTTAGCAAGGTAGGTTACTGCATCAATCGTTGCTTGTTTGTAGTCAATATTGACACTTGGAAGCTGATGTTCTACATCCACAGTTCCTGCAAGAACAACTGGTGTTCGAGAACGAGAAAACTCTGAACGAATTTTTTCAGTCAAGTGGTACCCCATAAAGATGATACCATCTACCTGCTTAGAAAACAGGGTATTGACAACTGAAACTTCCTTGTCATCATCCTCATCACTATTAGCAAGGACGATATTGTACTTGTACATTTCAGCGATATCGTCAATCCCTTTAGCAAGCGTTGAGAAATAGCCATTGGTAATATTTGGGATCACCACACCGACAGTGGTTGTCTTTTTACTTGCAAGACCACGCGCCACAGCATTTGGACGGTAATCCAAACGATCAATCACCTCAAGCACTTTTTTACGAGTATTCTCTTTTACATTCTTATTGCCATTGACTACACGGCTAACCGTCGCCATTGAAACTCCTGCTTCACGGGCGACATCATAAATCGTTACTGTATCGTCTGTATTCATTCCATTTCCTTTCTATATCATACCTCACGAGACTCCAAAAAAGAGACGGTATGAAAATTTCGTTTTCATAGTTCTACTTATTCCATTTTATCACTATTTGTAAACACTTTCAAGCTTTTTTGAAGATTATTTGAAAAAATTTCATAGAAAGCTATGTTTATGAAGAAAAAATTACCTTTTCTTGATTTTTAATCCTATTTGCTGTATGATAAGGGAAAAGAAAGGGGGCAGAAATATGGCTTTTACCAATACCCACATGCGGTCAGCTAGTTTTGGCATTGTTACCAGCTTGCCTGATGACGTTATTGACTCTTTTTGGTATATCATCGACCATTTCTTAAAAAATGTCTTTGAATTGGAAGAAGAACTTGAGTTTCAATTGCTTAATAACCAAGGAAAAATTACCTTCCACTTCTCAAGTCAACATCTCCCTACAGCCATTGATTTTGACTTCAACCACCCTTTCGACCCTCTTTATCCCCCCAGAGTCCTAGTTTTAGACATGGACGGTAGAGAGACTATCCTCCTCCCAGAAGAAAATGACCTATTTTAATACTCAATGAAAATCAAAGAGCAAACTAGGAAGCTAGCCGCAAGCTGCTCAAAACACTGTTTTGAAGTTGTGGATAGAACTTAACCATACCTACGGTAAGGCGACGCTGACGTGGTTTGAAGAGATTTTCGAAGAGTATAAAAACTCTAGCCTTCAGTTGCAAGTGACTGAAAACTAGAGTTTTTTTATTTTTTCAAAGCATTATACAAGTTGCGGATCGGTTGCTTTAATGTAGGATGGATAAAATGAGGCGCAATTTCCTGTAAGGACTCAAGGACAAAAAGGCGTTCCGCTATGTAAGGATGAGGCAAGATAAGGTCATCTGTATAAAGGATCTGGTCCTCCACAAAGAGCAAGTCCAAATCAATCAAACGAGGTCCCCAATGTACTTCTCTCACCCGTCCCATCTCTGACTCAATAGCTAACAAGGTCTCTAATAGCACTTGGGCAGGCAACCATGTTTCTACTTCAACCACTTGATTGGTAAAGCTATCCTGCTCCACACAACCCCAAGGCTCCGTCGTCAAGACACTGGACTCTTTGAGAATATGGATACCTCGATTTCGCATTTTCTCAATGGCTTGTTTCAAGTTTTCTCGCTTATCTCCCATATTGCTTCCTAGGGCGATAAAGGCCCGTTGCTTGCGGCGATGAATGGTTACCGAGCAAGTATCTAGTGGCAAATGCACCGGTGCCCAAGGTTTTTTCAGTTCCAACTTAATTTCTTGGACAAGAGGATAAGCCTCAAAAGTACGTTCCACCAGTTTATAAGCTACCGTTTCAATCAAATCTTCACTCGTTTCCTGAAACCAAGTCGTCCACTGCTGACACAGTTCTCCGTAATGGACAGAAGCTGTTAAATCCAAGTCTGTAGCCGCCTTGGTCATATCATAGGATAGGATGGCTGAAACGACAAACTTCTGCCCCAATTCTTTCTCACTAGGAAAAAGACCATGATAGGCAAAAATTTCCAAATCCTTAATCTGCAGTTGATCCATAATGATTCCTTTCTAGAAAAATCCGCTTCAAGCGGATTCTTTTTATAGTCAATGAAAATCAAAGTGCAAACTAGGAAGCTAGCCGCAGGCTGCTCAAAACACTGTTTTGAGGTTGCAGATGGAAGCTGACGTGGTTTGATTTTGATTTTCAAAGAGTATTATAGTCCCATTAAACGATAAGCCTGGTCTCGGAGGTCCTTATCTGTTTCAAATAGACCACGAGCTACTGTCGTCAAGGTTGCTGTGCCTGGTTTTCTGACACCACGCATACTCATACACATATGCTCCGCCTCAATGACAACAAAGGCTCCTTTAGCACCTAGATAGTCCATCAAGGCATCGGCTACTTCGATATTCAAACGTTCTTGAATTTGCGGCTTTTTAGAATAAACTTCAACCGTACGGGCTAGCTTAGACAAACCTGCCACACGACCATCTGGAATGTAGGCAATATGTGCTCTCCCATAAAATGGCAAGAAGTGGTGTTCACACATGGTATGGAAAAAGATATCCTTTTCTACTACCATGTTATCGTCAATAATCTCAAAGGATTTTGACAAATGTTCCTCCGCTGTTTGACCAAGACCTGAAAAAATCTCTTGGTACATACGAGCGACACGAGCAGGTGTTTCCTGCAAGCCCTCGCGGTTAGCGTCCTCTCCCACAGCCTCGATAATCATTTTTACAGCTGTTTCAATCTTTTGTGTATCCATTTTCGTTCTTCCTCTCCATCAGATAGGCTCTCACTTGGCTCAAGAAATACAAGGAACCCGTGACAATCCTAACTGTTTTTTTCTCTTCTTTTTTATCTGTCAATTTCTGCTCTAGAAAATCCTGCCAATCTTGGTAGCTGAGATTTCTAGACTTAGCTGCCTCTTTCAGCACGCTTTCATCAGTCGCCCGACTATCGTCAAAATGTGTCAGGGTAAGCTCGGTATCTGGGATTTGCTCCAACAAGTCCAACATATCCTCCAAGGCCTTGGTTTTGATACAAGTAAAGAGGATTTCCTTATGATAATCCGCAAAGCGTTCTTGCAAGGTTGCTAATAAAGCCTTGATAGCATGGGGATTGTGGGCTCCATCCAAGATCATCAAGGGGTCACTAGACACAACTTCCAAACGCCCTGGCCAACTTGTTTCTCCCAAGGCTTGAGCAAGCAAAGTATTAGCTGGTAACTCTCGACCATCTTCTTTACAAAAAGTATCAAGTAAAGCTATGGCCATCCCAGCATTCTCTATCTGGTGCAAACCAAGCAGGCTAGTCTGGAAGCGCCCTTGTCTGACAGAACTGGTATAGTCAAAGACTTCCCCTGTCACCACACTTTCTTGATGACGAACCTGATAATCTGTCCCGTAGGCAAATCTCGGCGCAGCTTTCCCTTCCGCAATGCGGTCAATTACAGCCAAAGCTTCTGGAGCGATACGACCTGTTACCAAGGGAATACCTTGTTTGATAATACCAGCCTTCTGCTCTGCTATGGCCTCCAAGGTGTCACCAAGTAGGGCTACATGGTCCAGTCCAATGGTTGTGATGCCTGTTAAAATTGGCTGACAGACATTTGTACTATCTAGAAGTCCACCCATGCCCACTTCCATGATAGCCACATCTACTCGCTCTGAAGCAAAGTAGTCATAGGCTATGGCTGTGATAATCTCAAACTCGGTTGTGCCCTGTAAACTAGCGGCCGCTCCCCCCTCCAGCAAAGACTGATAGTCTGCCATGAGGGCTTCTAATCTAGCCTCTGGGATAGATTCTCCATTGATGCTAATCTGATCTGTGTAATGAATGAGATAGGGCGAGCTGAAAACACCAACTCTCAGGCCTAGCTTTTCCAGCATATTTTTCAAAAAAGCAATGGTAGACCCCTTGCCATTGGTTCCTCCGATATGGATAACCTTGAGTTTGAGATGGGGATTTCCACGCAAAGCTAACAATTCCACCATGCGTTCCAAGCCAAAATGCGGTTGGTCGGTCCGATAGTGGGCAATCCACTGATTATTTTCAATTTCTTTCATCTTATTTATATTGTTTTAAATCTAAATTTTCCGCATCATCAGCTAGACGAATGGCGGAGGCAATTTCAACTGCCATCCTGTGACTAGCTACATCATGCACGCGCACCACTTCTACACCCTGTCTCGCAGCAATACTGGTTACATGAGCCGAAGCCGTATCTCGATTGCGGAAACCAAGTTCTGTCTCAGGATTGACTTCAAAACCATTTTCTTCTAGGATATTGATGACAAACCGCTTACGCGAAACTCCAAGAAAGATTGGATAGCCTTTCTGATGTAGTTTATCCAAGTCCCGTAAAAGAAGCAGATTTTCTTTCTTGGTCAGACCAAAGCCGATTCCCGGATCCAACAGGATATTTCCTTGTGCAATTCCAGCTTGATTTGCTCTCGCTAGAGCTCGTTCAAAGAAAGCCTCCATCAAGTCTTCGATTGGCAATTTTTCAAAGTCCGCTAACTCTTCCACTGTAAAAGCTTGACCAAAACCAAAATGAGGGAAGATGAGCGAGCTAGGGTGCTGAGGTCGTGCCATAACTGGATTAAACATGATGACTACTTTCGCACCAGCCTTAGCAACCACATCCGCCATTTTTTCATCTCCCATGAGGCCTGTAATATCATTGACTAGATTGGCTCCAGCAGCCAAAGCAGCTTCTGCTACTTGACTTTTCCAAGTATCAATGGAGATGAGGACATCACTTTCCTTGCGAATAGCTTTAATCACTGGAACCACACGCTGGATCTCCTCTTCTATCTCAACATAGCTACTACTTCCCGGCCGAGTCGATTCTCCGCCGATATCTAGCATGCTAGCCCCTTCTGCTATCAATTTACGAGCCTGCTGGAGTGCCTGCTCAAGAGCAAAAAATTGACCACCGTCCGAAAAGGAGTCTGGGGTTACATTGATAATTCCGCAAATAGCTGTTCTTGCATAATTTGCTTTACTTGACATATCGGTCACTCCCTCAAGGCTTTTCATCATATTATTTCTCTATTTTACCATAAAAAGAAAAAGATGTACACGATTGCATTCATCTTTTTCCCAGTAGAAACAAGTAAGCAATTGTCAAAAATCTTAAACAGAAATCCCTAATGTCCGACTCAAAATCACCACGAGAGCCAACAAACAGAAAACAACCCCATTAACAATCATGTGAAGTAAGATAGACATTTCCAAACGTTGGGTTTTATAAACTGTCCAAGTTAGCACAGTTGACATTCCTCCATAGATAAGAAGAGAAGGTAGATTTGTCGGTAAATGAAGCAAGGCAAAGATAATAGCACCGACTATATAACCCACATTTTCTTTACCACGAAAGAGTTTTTTAGGAATCACTCCTCGACATAAAATCTCCTCACAAATAGGAGCTATTAGAACCAGTAAGAAAAAACTGGAAATTAAGGAACTATTCTGGACCAAATCATTAATATTTGATTGATTGCTGGTTGTTGTTTCATTCATCAAACGTAGCAAGACCACACCAAGAATATTAAAGGCAAGAATCACTAGATAGCTTAAGGCCAATCTAGCCAAATCCTTAGCCTTGAAAAACGATAAACCAAAACTAGCCAACTGTGTTTTCCTAGCACCTATTATAAATACAGTTAAAACCACAAGAGATAAGGCCCCTACTAATAGTCCAGCTTGAAGCAGTGGAAATTTTCTGCTAGTTAGAAAAGTTGCTAGGGCTAAAGGAAGCTGAGAAAACAAAAGCCCTACTAGAAAGATTATTAACCACTTCACCCTGTTTAATACTTCACCCCAAATATTCTTTTTTATCATCAATCATACTCCTACCATTCAATCAAAATCACCTACCTAGTTTGAAGCAATTTTCAAGTAACTATAATATAAAAAGGGGAGAACCCCTTTTTATATTATAGCATTTATAGTGCCATGCTGATATAGTTAAGGATAAACAAGGCATCCAAAATCCAAATCATGACATGAATATCTTTAGCTTGACCTTTGACAAGCTTAGTCAAAGTGTAAGTCAAGAAACCAACTGCAATCCCTTGGGTGATAGAGTAGCTGAATCCCATAAAGATAGATGTGAAGAAAGCAGGAACCGCTTCAGACATATCGTCCCAATGGATATTTTTCAAGCTAGCCAACATCATAATCCCAACGATAATCAAGATTGGAGCTGTAGCGGCTGTTGGTACAATCGCTAGAAGTGGACTAAAGAAGCTTGAAATTGCAAAACAGATTGCTACAACCAAGGCTGTCAAACCAGTACGTCCACCTGCACCGATACCAGCAGCAGACTCAATATAAGTCGTTACGTTCGAAGTACCAGCGATGGCACCAATTGAAGTACCAATCAAGTCAGAGTAAAGTGCCTTGTCCAACTTAGCTGATTGGTGATTTTCACCATTTGTCGCTACGATACCAACTTTTTCACCTGTACCGATCAAGGTACCAATTGTGTCAAAAATATCTGTCAATGAGAAGGCAAGAATAGCCATCAGAGTTTCAGGCAAGCGAGCTGTATCTGAAATCAAAGCTCCCAAACCTTCTGAACCAAGAGCTGCACCAAAAACTGTCTTCAAGTCTTCAAAGGCTGCACCAACATGGTTATTAGCAAAATCGATACTAGACAAATCTACCAAACCAACTGCAATAGCAAGAACAGTTGTTGTCAAGATAGAGAGGATAATTCCCCCTTTAATTCCTTTGATAACAAAGAAAATTGTGATAGCAAGTCCTGCAAGAGCCACCAAAACAGCTGGATTATTAAAGCTGACCAATCCTGGAACTGCTGAAGAGTTTGCTGTAATCGCTGCTTGAGCCTTGTCAGCTCCTTCTCCTGCAACCGTATAATTGCCTGGATCGATAGAGAATTTCAAAAGTCCAGCATTCTTAATTCCCACATAGGCAAGGAAAACACCGATACCAGCTGAAATAGCTGAGCGAAGGGCATTTGGAATCGATTCAATGATCATTTTACGAACATTTGTCAAGGTAATAATCAATGAGATAATCCCACAGATGAAGACCATAGCTAGGGCTTCTTGCCAAGAATAACCAAGTCCAAATACGACTGTGAAGGTAAAAAAGGCATTAAGCCCCATACCTGGCGCTTGAGCATATGGCAAGTTGGCGTAGAAGGCCATCATCAGGGTACCAGCAACTGCACCGATAATCGTTGCGAGGAAGACACCCTGAGCAGGCATTCCTGTTTGCGAAAGAATTTGTGGGTTTACAAAGAGAATATAACTCATTGCAAAGAAAGTTGTTAAACCAGCGAGAACCTCTGTACGAACGTCTGTACCGTTCTCTTTTAGTTTAAATAATTTGTCCATTATCAATCTCCTTTTAATTTTTACGAACAATAGTAGAATTATATCATTTATCATTCACTTTTTCAATATCTTTGTTTGATTTATTTAATAAAATGATGGAATTTCTTTTTTGTTTGGAATCTGCTTTTCTCTCTGCTTTTTGCTATAATAGTAGACATCTTATCTGGAAAGACACTAGAAAGGT
Source organism: Streptococcus mitis SK575 (assembly GCF_000257865.1). Lineage (GTDB taxonomy): Bacteria > Bacillota > Bacilli > Lactobacillales > Streptococcaceae > Streptococcus > Streptococcus mitis_CQ. The sequence goes on from NZ_AICU01000068.1 coordinate 10,533, forward strand.
TCATATGACGAAAAAAATTATTGCAGTTGACCTAGATGGAACCCTGCTCAACTCAGACAGTCAGATTTCTGACTTTACCAAAGAAATCATTAAAAAAGTTACTGAAAAAGGCCATCAGGTTATTATTACGACAGGTCGCCCTTACCGTATGTCAAAAGATTTTTACCGTGAACTAGGCTTAGACACTCCTATGATTAATTTCAACGGCTCCCTTACTCATTTACCAGACCAAGTTTGGGACTTTGAAAAGTGTTTAACGGTAGACAAGAAATATCTTTTAGACATGGTTCGACGTTCAGAGGACATTCAAGCCGATTTTATCGCTGGAGAATACCGTAAAAAATTCTACATTACAAATCCTAATGAAGAAATTGCCAATCCCAAACTATTTGGTGTGGAAGCTTTCCAGCCTGAAGATCAACTTCAGCCTGAGTTGGTAATCAAGGATCCTAACTGTATTCTGTTGCAGACCAGAGCCAGTGACAAATATGCCTTGGCAAAAGAAATGAACACCTTCTACCAACATCAACTTTCTATTAATACCTGGGGAGGTCCGCTCAATATCCTTGAGTGTACACCAAAAGGTGTCAACAAGGCCTTTGCTTTGGACTACTTGCTCAAGGTAATGAACCGTGACAAAAATGATTTGATTGCCTTTGGAGATGAACACAACGATACCGAAATGCTCGCTTTTGCTGGGAAAGGTTATGCAATGAAAAATGCCAATCCTGAGCTACTCCCCTATGCAGATGAGCAAATTTCCTTGACAAATGACCAAGACGGTGTTGCCAAAACCCTGCAAGACTTATTCTTATAACCTATACTGATACTCAATGAAAATCAAAGAGCAAACTAGG